>SKQJ01000414.1 GCA_007119075.1 Bacteroidales bacterium
CGTATGAGCTGTAGTCGAACTGGGCTACATCCGTTGCCCTGCCCGACCTGGTCGTTATAATGATCACGCCGTTGGTGCCCCTTGTACCGTAAATAGCCGCGGCAGAACCATCCTTAAGGACCTCGATCGATTCGATCTCGTCCTGGGCAAGGGCTGACATATCGGCGCCCGGCACCCCGTCGACGATGATCAGCGGGCTGCGGCCTGCGCTTATGGACGATACCCCCCTGAGCTGGATCTGTGCTCCTGCGTTCGGGTCGAAGGAAGTCCGCGATATGGTAAGCCCCGCCACGCGTCCCTGAATAAGGTCCATCGGGTTGCGGGCCGTTCCGGGATTGAAATCTTCCGCCCTCACGGAGGTGATCGAGGAGGTGACATCCTCCCTCCTCATGGTGCCGTATCCTACCGCCACCACTTCCTGAAGAGCTATGGCCGATTCGCCGAGGGTGACGTCTATCCTGGAACGTCCTTCCACCCGGATCTCCTGGGTTTCAAATCCGACAAACGAGAATACAAGAACCCCGTCGGACGGAACTTCAAGGCTGTACTGGCCGTCAAAATTAGTGATGGTGCCGGTTGTAGTGCCGCGAAGCACAACGTTTACACCCGGCAGCCCTTCCCCGGAAGGGTCGGTTACGGTACCGGAAACGGTTACCTGCTGCCGGACTGCTGTTTCTGAAATATTTGAAATGCCATTTGCAGCTGCAATTAGCGGCAATGCAAAAATCACCGCCATGACCATGCAGGCATTCCGGATCATTTTTCCGATCTGCCTGAAACTGATAGAATCACGGGTGCTGAAACCCGCGAAGTATGACTTATTCTTCATCATATGAAATATTTTAATTTAATACTGATAGTTTTTATGCCCTTTCCGCGCCTGTCAGCCGACAGGGAAACGGTAAACGGGAATTGCAATCTATTGACAGGCCCGGATTCCGGGATTCCGCCGGCATAGCCGGATGGTGTTCCCGGGAACGGGACAGGTGCAAAATCATTAAAGGTTTGATCCATAGGCATTTAGATTTAGATTTTATTTGAAGTATTCCATAATTTACCCCTCCCTGTCATTCAACGAAATGCAGGTCAGTTTATAATTGAATTTTCGGCTTGTCGGGTCCCCTCCTTGCCGCGGTAGCTCGCCTCAGTAAAATGTCATCTGCATAACATCAAACTCTGTCGGGAAACGGGACCTTGTGCGTTTTGCACGGTCCAAAACTAAAGTGTTTGAACCGGTGAATTAATGATAAATATCAATAAAAATTGTAAATAATTGTTAATAAATTTGGACATTTAACGTTTAAAAGGATGAAGCAATTATATGCAAGGACCGTTTTTTAATTTTCTTTAACATTTTTTTCTTTTTTCTTTTTATTGTATTTATATTTGGGACAAATAGTAAGCAATTCATTAACCGCACGGGATAAAAAACTTTATTCCCGCGCAAAGTTATTTAACCTAAAACCTTACACATTTATGAAAAAACTACCTGAATCCGGAAATCTGTTTTCTCCTATGGAGCATTTCCGAAGAAAAAGCAATTTGTTAAAAAGACTCTCAGGCGCTTTACTCGTAATGATTCTGTGTGCCTTTCAGCTTAATGCACAGGATCACAGGGTCAGCGGCGTTATAACCGATGCCGACGGCGAAACACTGCCAGGGGTCAACGTGCTTGTAGAGGGGACAACAATAGGTACCGTAACCGATCTTGATGGTGCCTTTACACTGACAGCTCCGAGTCCGAACTCGATCCTGGTAGTCTCCTTTGTGGGCTTCAGGACCGAACGTTTCGTGATTGACGGGCGCTCGCAGATGGACATTACCCTGCAACCCGAGCTTCGTGCCATTGACGAGATCGTAGTTGTGGGCTACGGTACCAGAATGAGGGAAGAACTGACGGGATCGGTTTCGAGCCTGTCCGGCGAGAGAATGGAATTATCTACCGCGCCAAGCGCCCTGGGAAGAATACAGGGACAGATGTCGGGTGTTACCGTTACCACCGCAAACACTCCGGGTGGCGGAGCAACCATCAGGGTTCGCGGTATGGGAACAATCAATGACAACGAGCCTCTTTACATTATTGACGGCGTGCCGACCGGTCCCGGCAACAACCTTAACCCAAACGATATCGAGTCGATATCCATCCTGAAGGATGCCTCATCGGCTGCTATCTACGGTACCAGGGGTGCCAACGGTGTAATTATCATCACAACAAAAAGGGGCAGGGAAGGACAAAGGCCGACGATCAATTTTAACGCGCGTACAGGGATAACCCAGGCCGTAAACCAGTATGACCTGCTTAATACCCGGGAATACGGAGAAATGCTCTGGATCGAGGCAAGGAACCGTGGCCTTACGCCAGGAGTCGATTACAGCCATCCTCAATACGGAAGCGGCACCGAGCCCAGGGTACCGGATTATATTCTTCCGGCAGGTGCTATGGAAGGAGCTGCGGGAGTAAACCCCGACCTTTACAATTACCCCGATTACCAGATATTCAGGGCAAGCGTTCCCGGGACCAACTGGTATGACGAGATTTACAGGAATGCACTCTACCAGGAGTATGACCTTTCCGTAACGGGAGGCGCCGAAAGAGTAACATACGCCTTTTCCGGCAGCTACCTTCATGACCAGGGCATGCTGAATCATACCGGTTTTGAAAGATTTACCTTCAGAAACAATGCCGATGCAAGGTTTACTGACTGGTTTCAGGCCGGCCAGAGCCTGCAGATCTTCTACACAAGCAACTACGGCAACCTGGGCGACAACAGCGAAGGCACCGTAATTTCCCAGGCATACCGTTCGCAGCCGATTATTCCGGTATATGACATCATGGGAAATTTCGCCGGTTCACGTGCCCCGGGCATGGGTAACTCCGGGAACCCGGTTGCAATGCTTGAACGCGCACAGCATAACGGAGGCGACTGGTTCCGCATCCTGGGCAATGTTTTTGGCGAGGCTACCCTGGTAGACGGACTGACTTTCAGATCGATGTTCGGTTACAACTACGGTCAGTGGAACGGATGGGGAAGAGGGCTTGCCAATTTCGAGCATTCGGAACCGCAGAGGATCGATAACTTCAACCGCAGCAATAATTACTCCCTGCAGTGGAACTGGTCCAACACCCTTAATTATCAGACAGTTCTTGCCGATGATCACAGGTTCAATATCATACTCGGCACCGAGGCCATCGAGAATAACTACAACTGGATGAACGCCGCACGGAGCCAGTATTTTTCAACCGATGTCAACTATATGCAGCTAAGTTCGGGTGAGATAAACATGACTAACTCCGGTTCGGGTTCAGCATGGTCGCTCTTTTCTGTTTTCGGGCGCGTCAACTATGACCTGATGGGAAGATACCTGTTCGAGGCAACAGTACGGCGCGACGGTTCATCACGTTTCGGGGCGGCAAACCGCTATGCCACTTTCCCGGCCGCCTCCGTTGCCTGGGCCATTTCGCAGGAAGGCTTTATGGCAGGCACCAGGGACTGGCTTGATTTTCTGAA
>SKQJ01000015.1 GCA_007119075.1 Bacteroidales bacterium
AATTCCTGTCCGGCCTGAGCCGTTTCTGCCTCTCTGAGCTCAACCTCATTGTCCTTGGAGCAGCCAGCAATTACAAGCATGGCCACCATTACCAGCGCAGTCAATAAGACCGGCATTGTGTTTTTTGTTTTCATACTCTTTACATTTTAAATTAAGTTAATTTAGATTATTTAAATGCAAATTTCGGAATAACAAAAATCTCCGTACATGCGAAAAAGTAACTTTTTCATGCAAAAAATTCACCGGTAACGGAATATGATTTTTCAGGGGATAGCAACACGGCTGCCGGCACGGTCTGCTGCCTGATTATAAATCAAAGGGCAAGATCCGGGACCCCGGACCGTTCATGATCCGGCTGAACAGACAGCAAGGGGAAAACTCAAAAACGCGGGAGCTTGCATTAAGCGGCTTCAGTCGCAGGGCTTGAAGCTCTTGTCATACTGGTGCATGGCTTCGGCGCTCATCCCCATGCTGGAGAAACCGCCGTCATGGAAAAGGTTCTGCATGGTGACTTTCCGGGTAAGATCGGAGAACAGGGTAATGCAATAGTCGGCACATTCGGCTGCAGTTGCGTTTCCCAGGGGCGACATCCGCTCGGTGAAATCGACCAGGGAGCCGAAGCCCTTGACGCCGCTGCCGGCTGTGGTCATGGTGGGCGACTGTGAAATTGTATTTATCCTTATCTTTTTGTCACGGCCGTAAATATAGCCAAAGCTTCTTGCGATGGATTCGATCAGGGCCTTGGCATCAGCCATATCATTGTAGCCGTAAAGGGTTCGCTGAGCGGCAACATAGGTGAGCGCCACCACCGAGCCCCACTCGTTTATGGCATCGATCTGCCGGGCAACCTGCAGCATTTTGTGGAATGACAAGGCGGAAATATCAAGCGTCTTATGGTAAAAATCGTAATTGATATTATCATACGGAATGCCCTTTCTGACATTGGGAGACATGCCGATCGAATGCAGCACAAAATCGATTTTCCCCCCGAATTTATCCACCGCAGCCGTAAAGACTTTTTCCAGGTCGCCGGTATCTGTGGCATCGGCGGGCACGACTTCTGAATCACACGCCTCTGCAAGTGCATTGATATCTCCGAATCGTATTGCTGCAGGAGCATTTGAAAGGACAAACTCCGCCCCCTGCTCGTAGGCTTTTTCGGCAACCTGCCAGGCGATTGATTTTTCATTCAGGGCGCCGAAAATAATTCCTTTTTTCCCCTCAAGTAAATTACAGACCATATTTTGAATTTTTATAAGGAAGTTGCAAAGATATAAGATAAAATATACTTATATGTTATGCACATGGACTTATTAAAATTCCTAAGCGGTCACGGAACCCGGAAGTTCTGCAATTCCTCAAAAATACCTCCGGCAATCAATACAATCTGTCAGTTGTTAAAACAACCATTGTTCCAGGATACTGGACATTTTCATTTTCTTCGGCTGTAATAAACAACCTGGTTGGTTTGAGAGTTGCAACTGTTTCAAAAGAAACCTTTAATCTGTCGGAGGTAATTATTCTCCCAACATTCCTGGGGGTTCCCTGGCTTGATTCCAGCCATACCACGTAACTTTTTTTCGGTGGCTGGAGTCTTTCGACATCAGCCAGGTTGGTTATATCCATCTTAATTGAATAATTCTCGTTCTTGTCGCTTTTTATTGTCACCGTGCCTTCTGCGGCAGGCACTACAGATGAGGTCAGAAAAGCGGCCTTTTGTGCACATGAATGGAATGCGAATACCATAATTATAGCCATTCCCAAAAAAAACATTGTTCTTGTCGGGAAATTAGTTTTGGTTGTTTTCATGATTTTATTTTTTAAGGGAACATTAAAGAAAATTATTTTGTGTTGACACGGAAAAAAACTGCCTCGGCAAGTCCGTGTTTCGACTGGCGCTTTCTATTGACACTGATTTCTGAACCCTGCACCATCTTAGTGAATTAAGTTAATGATACAAAGGTGGTTATTTATATCGGAGGGATCATTACATTTTCAGTGTTAAGATTTGCAGATTTCACATATTAAGAAAAACAGCAAAACAACAGGCTTTGTCCCAGACCGGCTATCGGTCAGATTATGGGATATGCTTAACATTGGCGCAGCTGCAGCATACAGATGCATCTACCGGCAAAAACAGGGTGTTCCGGGCCGGCCTGTTACATTCCGTGACAGAAAAATCCCATGTCATGGCACTGAACACCCGACACGGGAAGATGTTTAGGAGAAGCTGCTTTTCTGCGGGGCCGGGATGCTAAAAAAGATAATTGAGGCCGATATACAATCCCCCGCCTCCATCCCGGTTATCCAGGGGTTTGCCATAATCGACGGCAATGATGAAATTCTCATTCATGGCAATTCTGAAGCCGCCGCCCAGGCTTATATGAAGGGACTCTTCACCGGGGGCGTAAAAGCCATCGGGAATCTCGTCGCCGGATATCTCCCGTTTGCTCACAACTGTCCCCGCATCCGTAAAACCGTTAAGCGCAAGGTAAATATTCTGGTTGAACAGGACGGTACGATAGAACTTCCATCTCAGTTCAAAGTTTCCGGATGCTATGCCCTCGCCGACAATGCGGTTTCTCAAAACACCCCTTACTGTCTTTGATCCTCCCAATCCGTCGATATTGGAAGAAAGGGAAAAGGAGTTGATCATGTAAGGCAGCATGTAGAAAGGGACATCGCCGCTGAGTGTTCCCTGGTAATTAAGACGGTATGCAAATGAAAGATCATTCTCTATGATTGTAAAATACTGCCGGTGGGTCAACGAGATGCGGGAATAGGCAAAATTTCCGTTGCCCATGAAGCCGGGAGCGGCAAAGACCAGTGCCTCGCTCCACATTCCCCTCATCGGGTTGGGTTCATTATCGCGGGTATCATATATGATCCCGAGCTTAAAGTGATGAGTATTCCCTCCTTTGCTTTCTTCCGGGGTTATAAGTCCCTCCGAAACATAAAGGTCATACAGCCCGGGTATGTCGGGAAGCATATCTTCAGGGTCCCTTCCCTCGTTCAGGGATGCGATATCGACCGTGGCTATCCCGGTATTCATCAGTCCGAGTCCCCCGATCCACCGAAGGCTCCTGCCGGCCAGCCGCCCCTGGAAATCAAGGGTGAACCGGAACGTATTCCTTTCGTGCCGGTAAAACATCCTGCTGAGATAACCGGGATGATCTTCATCTTCAAAATACGAGCTGTAAAAAGAGTTGTAGCCGTTAAAGCCATAAAAATCAAGGGCTTTTTCGGTAAAATAGCTTAAATCGGCGGTCACCCGCAAACCCGGCAAAAGATAACCGGAATCGTAAAAGAGCCTGTTGACGCCGCTGCCTTTTGTGTACCTGGATATTTCGGCGTAGATGGAATGCATGTACTGCGGATAGGATGAGCCGTCGCCGAAATAGTAAAGGTTTACGAGTCCGCCATACTGAAGTCCCAGGTCAGAATTATAGGAAACGGCAGGAAGCGCCCCGAAGGTCCAACCGGTCTTAACCGGTTCCTGTTCCCC
>SKQJ01000318.1 GCA_007119075.1 Bacteroidales bacterium
ATATATGGCAAAGCCCCGCCAGGACCTGGCCGTGCCCGGGACCAGGTTTTTAATTAAAAAGTTCCGGAGAGCCTGACACTGACGTTCCTGTGAGGCATTATATCCCCCGGGCGACCCATATATTCGGTATTGAATATGTTTTTAACGGCCAGCGAAAGCTTCAGAATATCATTCAGGGCATAGCCGCCATAAGGATCTACCAGCACATGGCTCCCGGCCCTGTTGTTCCAGTAATCATAAAAACCGGGAAGTATGGTTTCCCTTGTCTCGGGATTGAGAAACAGATCATCGATATTTAGTACCCGGGAGCTCACATCCAGGCTGAATCCGCCGCTCAGCCTTCCGTAAACGGTTCCCAGCGATAATTTGAATGAATGCTTTCGCCTGTATTTGAGATAAACATCCTTGTTCCTGCCTGTGTGCGGATTGAATTCCACCGGGTAAATAAATACGTAGCCGCCGCTTAAGGTATTCTGAAGCCGTCCGGTCGCCCTGGTGAATGTAAATTCAAACTCCCCTCCATAGACCCTTGAATTTTCAACATTTGTTGCCATGAACCCGTAGCCGTATGAAGGCTCTTCTCCCGGAAAGGGATATATGCCGAAAAGATATTCAATCATATCGTTGTTGACCGAATAAAAAAGTGCCAGATCGATCTGCCCGTTCACGATACCGGTCAATACGCCCTGCTTTATGCCAACCTCCGAGCTCCATCCCGATTCCGGGCGGACAGAGGGATTGGGCACTATCCTGATCGACCCGACCGTTGTGGCGGCGAATTTTTCTGCGATTGAAGGGAAGCGATAGCCCTGGCCGAAAGAAGCCCTTAAAAAGGTATAATCCAGAAGCCTGTAGTTCGCCCCGGCCCTGAAGAGCGGTATCACGCCGTCGCCGCGGCCGTTAAGGGAATTGTACTCGAACCTCATACCGGCCGTAATCTTTAATTTAGCGAAAGGCGTTACGTCAGCCTGGGTAAAACCTGCCAGGTTCAATGACCTGTGGTCGCCGTGGAATTCCGAATTTATGATGCTGAAATTCTCAAATATCCCGAAATTCATTCCTAAAACCGGGGAAAAACGATATCTAAGCTGGTATTCCGCCAGGGAGGTAAATGCCGTGCTGTTGTTGAATGTTGCGGTAGGATAGCTGTTGTCGGAAAACTGTAACCGGACACGCAGATCGTGCCTGTATGTATCACCCCCTTCAAGGGTTATATAGGGATCAATCGTAACGAAGCTGCCCAGCAATTGATTGGCCGTGGATTCATCCTGTTTGAGGGCCCCGTCCCACGCATTTTCCCACAACAGAAAGTTGGTCGTCCTGGTAATGCCCGCATTCAGGTTGGCCCCGTATGACAGTCCCCCGACATTCCTGTCAGAATGCCTTACACTGAAATTCAACCTGCCGAGCCGTTCATCATTCAGCCGGCGGTATCCCTCATCGTATAGCAGATGGAGAGAGGTGCTCAGGTCGGTGTTGCCCGTTTTCCGGATATGGGAAAAGGAAGTGCTGTGGAAGGTCCTGGGGGCATCCCACCAGATCCAGTCAGCTTGCCGGGGCCGGTCGAACACGCCGGTTTCAATATAGAATTTCGTAACAGGTTCGGCCCCGGCTGAGGCGCTCCTGAAATTGATTACGCCATTAAGGGCAGATGACCCGTAAAGCACGGACGATGCCCCCTTGATGATCTCAATCTGTGAAATGTTTTCAAGCGGAAGGAACTGCCACTTAATGTGCCCTGCATCGGCCGCAATAACAGGCAAGCCGTCAATAAGCACCATTACCCGGCTCCCTGCACCGTAGCTGAAACCGCTGCCTCCCCGAATGGCCGCCTGACCGTCAATCACTTCGATTCCGGGCGTCCTGTTCAGCAGCTCTGTCGGGTCCGTGATATGAGAATCAGTATAAACTTCCGGCCTGATTATGTTAACGGAAACAGTCAGTTCCGACAACCTCTGCTCTGCCCTTCCTGCACTGATTACTATCTGGTCGATCTCGGCCACATCGTATTCAAGCCCCACATCAACTATCAAAGTGTCATGGGGCCTCAATTCAACCGTTCTGGCGGCTGACCTGTACCCGACATACCTGTAGGAGAGGTTTACCTGGCCCGATCCGGTTATTATTTCATAGGACCCGTCGATGCCGGTGGTGGCTCCCTGTCCTCTTCCATAAACCACGGTGGCAGAGGGCAGGGGTTCATTATTCTGCATATCAAAGACCCTGCCCCTGATCACGCCCGTACCGTCCCCGGCATGGATTGCAAACTTAACTGATAATACGAACAGTATTGCTGAAAGCAATCGCTTCATTTCTGAGCAGTTAGGCGATTATGGAATCCCTTCTCCCAACAGCCTTAAAAAATGGAAACAGGGGACCGGGGCTGTATTACATTGCAGTAAATATCATCCTGATCTCCATGGTTTCGGCCGGATTCTGAGGATTGGGAAACCCGGTCAATATCTCCAGGGTGCTATCAGTGAGCGTGACGATATCAGCAGTAATAGGAATAAACCCCTGTGGTACGATCCTGAGCTGCGTTTCATTCTCCAAAAATTCCCATGTACCGGTATACTCGCCGAAGCTCCCGGTGCCGTCGGCCTCAAATATTGCTTCGCCCCGGAAATTTGCCAAAAAGCCTTCACTGGCATCTTCGCCGTTAACAAGCAGCTGGTCGGAAACCCATACATTAGTCGTAAGAAGCAGGAACCTTTCAGAAACTTCGTCTTCATCATCCTTGTCGCAGGCAACCAGGACAAGGGAACTAATAAATAACAAGATCAAGCCCGCGTTTTTCATAATAATTTAATTTTTAGATTAGATACCTGCGACTAAATTCCTTTTTTACCAGACAGGGTAAAGCTGCATACTTCAATCATGCCCTTCTTATAGGGAGTGCTCTCCTCCAGTATCCTGACCTCCCTGAAACCGGCTCCGTCAACCGATGCAAGATATTCTTCGAGGGTAACCGCGCCCGCCCAGCATTCGGCAACCAGGACGGGGTCGGAACTGTATGCCGGGGGCACAGGACTGACCGAATAGATATCACTAACAACAAAACGGCCCCCGTGTTTAAGCAAACGAAAAATTTCTTTCCATACTCTATCCTTGTTGACGGCATGATTGATAACGCAATTGGAAATGACCAGATCGGCGATACCATCGGCCAGGGGGACTTTCTCCAGATGGGCCTGTATGAATTCCACATTGCCGATGCCCAGTTTTTCAGCGGCGGACCGGCTTTTTTTTATCATTCCGGGGGTTGAATCTATTCCGTAGACGAACCCGCCGGGAGACGTCATTCCTGCAAGCCTGATCACGTCGGTTCCACGTCCGCTTCCCAGGTCAATGCATATATCGCCTTCGGAAGCATTGCTTTTTTCCAGGGCGCCCCCGCAGGAAAGGCAGCAGGTTTCACCTGCAAGACGCGAGTATCGGGTGGTAATGGCATCTCTCGTCATTCGGGAGAGTTTTATTTAATACAAAT
>SKQJ01000437.1 GCA_007119075.1 Bacteroidales bacterium
AATACTTGCCCATTCCTGTCATAAGATAAGTGGTTTCTTCAAGAAGAATAATCCTGGCTTAATGAATTGGCCGGAGCAGGGTATTCATTTTACCTGCAGATTTATTTCAGTCAGGGTAATATATGATGGCTTCCTATAAAAATATGGAGTAGGTTTGGGCTTATGAAGATTTCCGCTTATGATGACATCTATCCCGTCCCAACCTGACTCTTCAGACAATAAGAAGATTTCCTTCGGAACCATTTCTATATTGCAAATTCCACACCCATCCTCTCCAAATTCAATGACCTTCCCATCCTTAAATTTGGCTTCAATATTACTCACAGTTTTGTAAGGCTCAGAATCACAGCCCCATTTTTCTTCATCTTCTTTGCATCCGGATAAAATCAAAGAGGTCAGCAGAATTACATAAATTGATTTCATGGCTTTTTTATATTGGTTTGTTTAATGCGAATTTTTCGGGAAGGATTCGGTAAGCGGTTGAAATTAAGTGTGGAGTTATAAAGTTATTTTATCACTCTTGCCACCTCAGGGATGGGTAGCTGCTGCCCTCGTCAATAGTCCATATATTATCAAAATCCCAGCCTTCAAAGGTGGCCTGCTTCATCATTTCTGCAGTTGTTTTCGGGATGCCCTTGCCGTCATCATTCTGTCCGGAGGTCTCCTTGTAGTAGCTGGAGGTAACAATTGCACGGGTAGAAACCACACCCTCAATTTCCCCTCCAACCAGTCCACCGCTATCATCGCCTGAAACCTTTCCAACCGAATAGCAGTTGGATATATTACCGCCCATGCCGGAAAATCCACCGGTGAATACCCGGAAATATTTTGGATCATAATCGAAGGTGATAGAAACATTTCCTGTGGTATAGCAGTCCCGGAAATTTCCTGCGTCGGGGGAGGTGCCTGCAAACCCACCAGCACCAGTATCAGCAAAGGACTGCCACATTTCTGCCCGTCGAATAACGAGCTCTATATTTCCAGTTGAATAGCTTCTTGTTATAGTACCAGGATTTTTGGCAACAAATCCTCCTGCAGACCTCTCGATTGACCATGAACCTGAAATATCAACCGAGGCTTTGCTTTCGCTTATGTTACCAAAATTCAGAACACAAATGCCACCTGCTTCAAATGAAGATTGATGGTTTATAATGGTCCCGGTAGCAGAGCAACGATTAATATTGCCATAATTGATATAAGTAATTCCTCCCATTGAGCCGCATTCGGAAATGTCTAAATCAACATGACAATCAATGATATTCCCCCTGTTAATGCCAACCAGGCCTCCGAATGAAACATTGCGGACACCTGTTACAATTCCCGTTACGGAGCAGTTTAATATCTCTCCTTCATTGAGATCGACAAGAGTACCGGTAGTATGTTGATAAAAATATTTGAATCCTTCAGTGATGTTAACAGATTCCAGGAACAGGTTCTTAATTACCGAACCATCAGCTGTAAAACCAAAAATGCCACTTTTTACTATTCCTGTAATTGAATGGCCATTTCCATCAAGTATGCCGGTAAATCCTGCCTCGATGTTACCGATAGGCATCCAGCCCGTATCAGCGGTGTGGCGGTGGAGATCGATATCCGCAACAAGCCTGAAGTTTCCATTAAGTATATTCCTAATGTTGTCAAATTGCACGACGTTGCTTATCAGCCACGGATCTTCCGGGGTTCCGCTCCCCTGATCATATATATGTGACCAGGGGTCTTCCTTTTCGCAGGCACTTGAAATAACCAGCATTAAGGCTGCCAGAGTCTTAAAAGAAAAGCTGAGGATATCCTTAATTTGTTGGGTAACATCAATGCTTTTCAGATTAGTCATCTTACACATCATATTTATGTTATTTATAGCACTGAACTTTAGTAAGTTCTATCAAAATGAGTGTAGCCATCATTTTTTATTCAAAGAACACTTTATACGATACAGTTGGCAGAATCGGGAAAAAACTTATCTGGTAAAGGCTGAATGGCTCATGGTTATGCCATGAGCGGGATAGTCCGCGGTCCTGCGAATCATGGGTGAAATAGTAGAAATTAGGATTTTTCCTGTTGTAAATGTTGTACACGGAAAAACTCCACTGTGCCCTGCGATGGTTGCGCCTTGTATAATAATTGTAATGAAGAGCAATATCCAGCCTGTGGTAATTCCTCATCCGGTCGCTGTTCCTTTCCCCGTATATAAAGGCCTCATAAAGACGAAGGTCATTGTCAGACTGGTAGTAGGAGTATGTGCTGGGAGAATACATGCGGCCAACTACCGGCGTGAACGGTATACCGGTCTCGAACACCCATGCTGCATTCAGTGACAACCTGTCACTTATCCTGCGATTGAGACTTAACGCTATGCTATGTGGCCTGTCATAATCGTAAAGAAATTCTTCCCCGTTGTTAATGTTTTCAAACTGCCTGGTAGCCCTCGACCATGTGTAACTTAAAAAACCATTCCATTTACCTTTATTCTTTCGAAGGAAAAACTCTGCGCCCCAGGCTTCTCCCGTGCCCTCAGACTCGACCTTGGCTTTCCAGTTGCCATCACCCATCAGGTTAACGAATCCCTCCCGGTATGTTGCCAGGTCTTCCAGGGTTTTGTGATAAAAATTCACCTCGGCATCAAACATCCCTTCACTGAATGTGGCACGCCAACCGGTCGATACCTGCCGGGAACTTGCCGGACTTATATCTTTATCTGACGGGATCCACACCTCATTATTGTTAATGCTGCCGCTTGTAAACAGCAAATGGGAGAACTGGGTCACCTCCATATAGCTGAGGTTCAGGGTATGGTTACGTGTCAGGCTAATATCCAGGTTAACGCGCGGCTCCAGGTAGAACCTGCTGAGATCGCTCGACAGGTAGCCGACTCCGCGTGCACCGGCCCTGAGCTGCAAGATCCGGCCGATTGTCCAGTTGTTGTCCATGTATATCCCTGTTTCCAGAGAATTTGTTACTACATCCAGTCCCTGCCTGTCCTGGTTTGTGATTGTTATGCTGTTTGGTAAGTGACGGAAATATGAAGACTGCAGTCCGAAATCCATATTCCAGTTATTGCTGAAATCAGCCTTCCAGCCCCATTTGTAGGAAATATCCTGGACGGCCGACAGGTATTTCCTTCTGTAAGGATGATCAGACTCGGTGTTTTGATATACCTGCTTTTCCCTTAACCTGTATCTTACAAAGGAAAGGCTCTGGCTTGAGTACAGGCCCGGTCTGTGAACCCTGTTCCACCTTGCCGCCAGTAACCAGTTACCCCAGATATTTGTTATCCTGGCTCTCTTAATAAAATCGTCCTTTTTGTGAAAAATGCCAAGGTAATCATCACCCTGGTAAAGGTTGAAGCTCAGGGTGTTTTCCGGGTTTGGCCTCCAGGTAAACTTCCCGTTAAAATCATGGAAACCATAAGCCATTATATTTCTGCTGGCACCATTCATATAGGTCAGGAGCCCCATTAAAGGATCTACGAGCGTTTTTCTGCC
>SKQJ01000238.1 GCA_007119075.1 Bacteroidales bacterium
AACAGCCTGGGATTTTACTATGATGAATACCGCACCCTGGAGGAGAATTACCATTTTATGCTGAAATATACGGTGGAAGGCTCCCCCGACCCTGAACGGGAAAAAGTTTTTCTCAAGCTGATAGTATCTGTTTTTGAGCTTACGGACAAGATCATCGAGACCCTGCAGATGAAAACGTCTTCTTCATTCGAATATGAGAGGAAACGGACTTTCACAAAATCTCTTGCGACCGGTCTCGAAGATTATCTGGCAGAACTGCAAGGTGCCAGCTCCGTCACCAACCGGGAGCAGAAGGAAAAAATGCAGAACCTTTTTTACCTGGTATGGTTCAGCAACAAGATCAAACCCGAAGAGGCGGAGTCGCTGAAGGGACTGCTTAATGACCCGGCAGTCCCCCCTTACTTCAGATCACTGATCGTTACCGGGATCACGCTGAGCCTCCAGCGTTTTTTTGATGCCGAAAAATTCGACATGCTCTTCGGGGCGCTTTCATCTGCTGAGCCAGCGGTGAGCCAGCGGGCCGTTGTCGGACTGCTTATCAACCTTTACAGGTACGATTACCGCATCCCGTTCTACCCGGCTATTACCGGGCGATTGAAAATCCTCAACGAAGACCCGGAGTTTAAGCGCAACATTGAGCGAATAATACTGCAGCTGATCAGGAGCAAGGAAACCGAGAAATTACAGCAGCGGATCAGGGATGAAATAATTCCGGAGATGATCCGTATCAGTCCCAACCTGAAAAACAAGATCAACCTTGACAGCCTTATGGAAGAAGGCCTTTCGGAGGAAGAAAACCCCGAATGGGAAAAGATCTTCGGGGATTCCCCGGGACTGCTTGATAAAATGCAGGAATTCTCGGAAATGCAAATGAAGGGTTCCGATGTGTTTATGGGATCTTTCTCAATGCTGAAAACCTTCCCCTTTTTTAATGAACCGGGGAACTGGTTCATTCCTTTTTATTCTGAAAATCCCGATCTGGCCGATTCGCTCGATCTTAATGACCATACCGTCGGACAAATTGTTGAAGCGATTGATAAGGCGCCGCTCCTTTGCAACTCCGATAAATACTCCTTCTGTTTCAGTCTCCGGAAAATCCCCAGGGAAAACCTGGAGTTCATGACCCAGGCAATGCAGGCTGAAATGGAGCAGGTCAAGGAAATAAGGGAAGACGAGGAACTACTGGATCCGGGCCGCAGGAGGGAGTTCATCTCCAACCAGTATATCCAGGATCTTTACCGGTTTTACAAAGTTTTCCCCCGAAAGGGCGATTTCGACGATATTTTCAGCTGGCGTTTCGATTTCCACAACAAGCAGGCTCTGGGTTCCATCCTGAAAGAAGATACGGGTGTTTTAAGGAATATTGGCGAATACTATTTTGCAAGGGATTATTACGGGGAGGCGGGTGAAATTTTCAGCTACCTGCTGGAGGAAGAGGAGAAAAACGGAGAGCTGTACCAGAAACTTGCCTGGTGCAAACAGAAAACGGGTGAGTATGAGACAGCCCTCGGTTACTACCTGAAGGCAGAGCTTTACGGTATCAACCAGCTCTGGAATACCAAAAGGATCGCCGCATGCTACCGCAACCTGAAAAACCCGGCGGCGGCCCTTGAATATTATCGTGAAGCTGAAAAAACCGATCCCGACAACCTGTCCAACCAGCTCAATATCGGGCAATGCCTGCTGGAGCTTGGCCGGTTCGACGAGGCCCTGAAATGCTATTTCAAGGTCGAATACCTCGCCCCCGGCAATAAGAAAGTTTGGCGCCCGATTGCCTGGTGTTCATTTCTGACAGGCAAAAAAGAGCAGGCAGAAACATACTACCGAAAGCTCCTCGAAGACAAGCCGAACAAGTATGATTTCATGAATATGGGCCATGTGCAATGGAGCCTTGGAAACCGAAGGGAGGCGCTGGAATTTTACCAGAAGTCCATCACGGATGGCGGCTTTACGGAGGCTGAATTCCTGGAGGTATTCGAGGAAGACAAGGTCCACCTTCTTAGCCGCGGCGTTGAAAAAGATGATATCCCCTTCATGCTCGATCAGCTCAGGTACTTCCTGGAGGAGTAAGAGGCGGCCATTCACCCGGATCGACATCCAGGCGCCGGCCTGCTGCGCCGGGTACGTTTTAAGGCCCCGGGCAGTAAATCACGCATCCGGAAAAAAAATTTCCCGGTTTTTGAATTCCATATTGAAAAATTGCCTTACATTTAAGAGAAAATACCTGAACTATGGAAATAGTAACGAAAAACCGTGCCGCAATTTTGAGCAGGCACACCATTGCGGCCTTCCTGGCAGCTTTGCTGATTTCATTCAACCTCAGGGCAGATATCCCGCCCCTGCTTGACCGCGAGCTGTTTTTCGGCGATCCGGAGATCAGCGGCGGACAGCTTTCTCCCGACGGCGAATATCTTTCTTTCATGAGGCCTCACAATGGTACCCGGAACCTCTGGGTTAAAACCCGCACGGCGGGCTTCGATGAAGCCCTGCCGGTCACTGACCGCACCGACCGGCCCATCCCGGGCTATTTCTGGTCGCGCGACGGCAAATACCTTCTCTTTGTAATGGACCAGGGGGGTGATGAGAACTATAACATCTACCGGCTTGATCCCGCCGAAGCGGGTCCCGGGGTGATTCCCGAAGCCCGTAACATAACAGATATGGAGGGTGTCAGGGCAGTAATCTTTCACATATCACACAATGACCATGACATGATGTTTGTGGGATTGAATGACCGGGATGCTGCATGGCATGACCTGTACAGTCTTCGCATCTCCACCGGCGAACTCACCCTGCTTCGGGAAAATACCAACAGGTATACCTCCTGGGTTTTTGATTGGGATGACCGCCTCAGGTTAGCTTCACGTACAAAAGAAAATGGAGATAACGAGTTATGGCGCCTGGATCCGGATGGAGGGGAAAAACTGATCTACGAGTGGGAGCTGATGGAAAGTGCTTATCCTTCGGGCTTCCATAAAGACAATGAAAATATCTACCTGGTAACCAACAAGGGAAAGGATCGTGATAAAAGCAAGCTGTTCCTTATGGATATCAATACACTTGGGAAAACCTTTTTAGAGAAGGATCCCGAAGGCAGGGTGGATTTTGGCGGACTGTGGCAGTCTAACAAAACAGGCGAAATAATTGCTACCTTCTATACCGGCGACCGAACCCGCGCATATTTCCACAACAAGGATTTCGAAAGCCATTACAATCACCTGAAGTCAAAGCTGGGCGATGCAGAGGTGTCATTTTCTTCAGGCACAAGGGATGAGTCGGTTTTTATGGTAGTGGCATATTCCGATGTCAAACCATCATCGGTGTTCATCTATGATATGGAAAGCAGGTCTCTTACATATCAGTATACCCCGCGTTCCGGGCTTCCTGAGGAATATATGTCGGCCATGATCCCTGTCCGCTATCCTTCGTCCGACGGACTGGAAATTCCGGCCTACCTGACCCTGCCCAAAAATATGGGAGA
>SKQJ01000408.1 GCA_007119075.1 Bacteroidales bacterium
ATTTGCCTTGTTTATGTCGATTATAATGTCGAGTGACATGTTGCCCGGAAAAAATGGTTAGTTGTCGACGGACAGGACCTGGTTTATTCCCCTGATTACATGATGGTTTTGTGTGCCCGGGGCAAACCGGTTTCCGGCGACTGCTAAAATAGGTATTTTTTTTGGGAGAAATAAGAGAATAAAAGGCCAAAAATAAAGTTATTGATAATTATATTGGCCTTTTGAAGCCATGTAATCTATATTATAATTATTTTTGGCCCTTATTCAATGTTGTAATGCTGCATTGAGGATTGTATCCGGGGCATCATGCTTCAGATCACGGATCCGCCCGGCGGCGGATGGTGCGGGATGCAAAATCAGCCGGCAGTCAGATTTTCCGAAAATAATTGCATGATTAATTCATAACTTACCCAAGAATGACAAGGTTTGCAGGATACTGTTTGTTATCATTGTTTTTGCTTGTTTCTCTCCCGGCAACCGGACAAAAGTCCCTTATCCATGAAAATAAAGATGTGCACTACAGACGCGCCATGGACCTGTTTGAGAAAGAGAAATACGGGGCTGCCCAGAAGCATTTCCAGAAGGCCATAAGCCAGTACGGCCAGATGCATGACCTGCTCAGGGTCAATGCCGAATATTATTCGGCCCTTTGTGCAATTAAGCTTTTCAATGACGACGCCGAACACGAGATGATCCAGTTCGTGAGCCGGAACCCTGAAAGCATTCACCGGAATGACGCCCACTTTCACCTTGGCCGTCTTTATTACCGGAAAAGGAATTACAGGAAGTCGGCCGACTGGCTGGAGGCAACCCAGCATGAGCATCTGAAGCGGGAAATAAGGGATGAGTATTTCTTTATGCTGGGGTACGGGTATTTTATGAGAAACGAATTCGACAAAGCTTCAAGGGCTTTCTTTGTTATCAAGGACTGGAATTCTTCCTATGCCGCGCCTGCAACCTATTACTATTCCCATATTGCCTATACCAACAATAATTTGGCGACCGCGCTCCAGGGGTTTCAAAAGCTCCGCGATGATGAGACCTTTGCCGGACTTGTTCCCTATTATATAATGCAGATATATTATCTGCAGAGAAGGTATGATGACGTCATCGCCAATGGCCCCGCACTGCTTGAAGTAGCCGTGGCCCGGCGGGTGCCCGAGATTTCCCGCATCATCGGCGAATCGCATTACCGCCGCCATCAGTACAGGGAGGCTATTCCCTACCTTGAAAAGTATACCCAGAATACCGGTAACGTTTCCAGGGAAGACCGTTACCAGCTCGGTTATTGCTACTACCAGACCGGCCGGTACGAGGAGGCTGCCGCCATGCTGGAGAGGGTAGGAGGCAGCAACGATCTGATCAGCCAGAATACCAATTACCATCTTGCCGATTGTTATATCAGGCTTGACGACAAGCATAAAGCACGAATGGCTTTTTCTGCGGCGGCCCGTATGGATTTTGACAAAACCATCCAGGAGGATGCTCTTTTCAATTACGCCCTTCTCACTTTTGAGATCGCCTATTCACCTTTTAACGAGGCGATAAACGGGTTCAATGATTTTATTGAGCTGTTTCCCGATTCACGAAGGATCGACGAGGCCTATAACTACCTTGTTATGGCATATATGAACACCCGGAATTATCGTGAAGCCCTTGCATCTATCGAAAAAATAAGCGTAAAGACCAATGAAATAAGGAGGGCATATCAGAGGGTGGCATATTTCAGGGGCCTTGAACTGTACAGCAATCTGCGTTTCGAAGATGCCATCAGGCTGCTGGACCTGTCACTCGAAAATTCACAGTTCAATCCCGCCATAGCTGCCCAGTCGTGGTACTGGAAAGGAGAGGCCCAGTTCAGGCTTAACCGGTATCCCGAAGCCGTAAGGAGCTATAACCGGTTCATGCTTTCTCCCGGGGCATTTCAGCTTGGCGAATACAATATAGCCCATTATAACATCGGTTATGCCTATTTCAGGAGCAATGACCACACCAATGCCATATCCTGGTTCAGGAGGTATCTGAATCTCACCAGGGAAGCGCGGACCAGGATGGCGGGCGACGCACTTAACAGGATTGCTGATTCGTATTTCATAATGAACCAGTATCAGAGCTCGGTTGAATTTTACGACCGCTCCATATCGAACGGCATGGCAAACCGTGATTATGCGCTTTTCCAGAAAGCCATTGCCATGGGGCTGATGAACAATTTGAACGGCAAGATCCTTGTGCTTGACCAGCTGCTTTCCGAACACCCCGCTTCATCTCACAGGCTCGAGGCCCTTTTTGAGCTGGGCAACGCCCATATGGCTACCCAGTCCCCCGAAAGAGCGGCCACCTATTATTCAAGGCTCGCCGATGAGTTCCCTGCCAGCAGCCTGGTGAGCTCCGCCCTTCTCCAGCTCGGGCTCATTGAGTATAACAGGAGCCGCAATAACGAAGCTATTGTTTATTATAAAAAAGTTGCTGAGAACTTTCCCGGCACCCCCGAATCAAGGTCGGCTCTGGCCGGACTGCGCAACATTTATCTCGATCTGAACGATGTCAGCGCTTATGTTGCCTACACCAGGACCCTGGGTGATTTTGCCAGTGTGACCATATCTGAACAGGATTCACTTACTTATATAGCCGCGGAAAGTGCATATATGGCCGGAAACCGCCGCCAGGCCATCGACGGTTTTGCCAGGTATATCGAGCAGTTCCGGAATGGCAGTTTTATTCTTAATGCCCATTATTACAAGGCCGAATCACACCACCGGCTTGGCGAATACGACAGGGCCCTTGAATCCTATGATTTTGTGACCGGAATGTTTCGCAACACTTTTACCGAGCCTGCACTTGCCGGTTCAGCATCCATCAATTTTGACAAAGGCAATTACCAGCAGGCCCTCAACAACTATGTTGAGCTTGAGCGGGTAGCCGAATCGGGCTCAAACCTGCTTTCTGCAAGGATCGGGCAGATGAGGACAAATCACATCCTGGGCAACCATCAGGGTACCATAAATGCTGCCACCAAAGTGCTTGCAACCGATGATATCCCCCAGGAAACAAAGCGCGAAGCTCATTTCAGCATGGCAAAGGCATATCATGCCCTGGATCAGCTCGATCAGGCGATGAATGAGTTCAGGGTGGTAGCCCGGGAGGTAACAAGCAGCGAAGGGGCCGAATCCAAATACAGGATTGCCGAGATCTATTTCCGCCAGGGCAAACCGGGCCAGTCAGAAGAGGAGGTATATGACCTTGTAGCCATGAATACCCCGCATCAGTTCTGGATGGCGAGATCTTTCATCCTCCTCGCCGATATATATCTTGATATGGGCGATAACTTCCAGGCCCGTCATACGCTCCAGAGCATTCTGGATAATTATGACCTTACGGGCGACGGCATTCTTGCCGATGCCAGGAAAAGGCTGCAGGCTATTGATGCCCTCGAAAATGAAAGGGTGGCGCCCGACCGTGATACGCTGGAAATACAGATCAGAAATTAATAAAGCGGAAAAATCAGAACAATTATGAAGGATTTCATAAATATTTCAGAAAGAACAACCCTGGCAGTGCTGTCAGCAATGCTTTTTTTCTCTGCTCCTTACCTGGCCGCTCAGCAGCAAATCGACCAGGAAGTGGTTGTTGTGCGGACCTATGAGCCTTCCGTGGCTGAAACCCAGAAAATCAATCTGCTGCCTTCCCTGACCGACACAATAAGCGTTACGCCGATATTCAGCTATTCCATACTTCCGATTCCCATTGCTACTGATTTCAGTGTCGAACCCATCACCCCGGCCCGGATGGGTGCCGAAACGGTATCGAAGCTCTACAGCAGCCATATCAGGCTGGGTGTGGGAAGCTATGTGACTCCCTATGCCGAGCTGAGCATCAACAGTCTCCGGAACAACCGGTATTCGGGGGGAGTATTTTTGAAACACCATTCATCCCGGGGAAGGCTGAGGCTTGACAACAATGAAAAAGCTTTTTCCCAGTTTGCCGACAATGAAATGCTGTTTTATGGCAAGAGGATGGGGCGCAGAAACGTGCTGTCAGCCGAAGGCGGATTGATGTCCAACAGTTTCCATTATTATGGGTACGACATTTCTGTCCCGCTCGAAGCCACTCCCGAAAGGGAAGATCTCCGGCAGCAGTTCATGACCGGCAATGCCGGCCTCCGGTTCCGGTCCACGCATACCGACTCGAGCCATCTTAACTACGATATGTCGCTTAATTACAATTACTTCCAGGACCGGCTCAATGTTTCCGAGCATAGCATGAAATTCCAGTCGGGTTTTAATAAATTTATCAGAAGCCAGGTCATAGGGGCCGATCTGGCTTTTGAACATTATGACAATACCACTGTTCCCGGAAACGCCAACACAATTGCAAAGGTCAGTCCGTGGTTTAACAAGGCCGATGATGAATGGGAGGTATTCGCCGGCTTCCACAGCTATTATGATCAGCTGGGCGAAGAATCCAAATTGTATTTCCATCCCCGGGCAAGCCTGCAATTCAGCATAATAAGAAATTATGTCGTGCCTTATGTCGGCATCGATGGCGGCCTGCAGGTGAATAATTACAGCAGGATGGCATCCGGGAATCCATTTATTAAACCAGGACTGGCTGTCAGGAACACCGATCTCACAATGGACCTGTATAGCGGCGTGAAGGGAAATTTCACCCGTGATATATCTTTTAACCTGAAGGTTTCATACGCGGTTTACCAGGATATGTACTTTTTTGTGAATTATGATACCGGATTGCCGGGCAATCAGTTTAATGTTGTTTACGACGACGTCGAGCTTCTTAATTATACCGGTGAGATCGGTGCCAGGATCACCGACAGGTTCAGCATGTTTACCAGGGCCAATATCTACAGCTACAGTCTCAAGCTGCTGGATCATCCCTGGCACAGGCCGGATCTTGACATAAGCTTTTCGGGCCGCTACAATCTCGGTGACAAGATCATATTGAACGCAGATGTTTTCTATATAGGGAGCCGCCTTGCCAGGCCAATGGATGGCGCCGGCGAGCCTGTTGAGCTAAAAGGGATATCTGACATAAACCTCGGTCTTGAATACAGGTACAACAGGATACTTTCCGGGTTTCTCAGGTTGAACAACCTGACCAACGTGAATTACTACAAATGGAACAACTATCCTGTCCAGGGATTCACCATAATGGCAGGATTTACCTATTCCATGTAAACAGGATGTTTTTATCCTATAGGGGCGTATATAGCATGTGCCCTGCAGCGGGTCAGGAGACATATCATATTGCCCGGGATTGACGTTTTCAGCCGGCTGTAAACCCGCCGACCGGTTCTTTGTCTTTCCCGTGATTTGCCTGTCCGGCCGGTTCGGGCCGACGTGGTCCCTTCACTGGTTAAGCTTCTGCGGCATGTTTATTAATTGTTGAAAAATCGGGCTTTCCGGCGCCTGTTTAACTTCCGGTAATTCCTGATTTTTACTATATTTGTAGGATTTCTAACCGTACGTTTTTTTTCTATAAAATAAAAATCAAATCACACAGATGGATCCCGAAGAGGTAAATAAAAAAGAGTATCTGGCCGACAGCATTCAGGTTCTGGAAGGTCTTGAAGCCGTGCGCAAACGTCCGGCGATGTATATCGGCGATGTGAGCGTGAAAGGGCTGCACCACCTTGTTTACGAAGTTATCGACAATTCCATAGATGAGGCAATGGTCGGTTACTGCAGTAATATCGACCTTATTATAAATGAAGACGGTTCGATAACGGTCATCGATGATGGCAGGGGGATTCCGGTCGATTATCATGAAAAGGAAAAAAAATCTGCCCTGGAGGTAGTGATGACAGTCCTGCATGCCGGAGGAAAGTTTGACAAGGAATCATACAAAGTGTCAGGGGGATTGCATGGTGTGGGTGTTTCATGCGTAAACGCCCTTTCTTCGCGCCTGTATGTCGAAGTTCATAAAAACGGCAAGATATATTACCAGGAATATTCTATCGGCAAACCCCTTGCCGATGTGATGGAAACCGGCGTAACGGACAAAACCGGGACCATCGTTACTTTTTATCCCGACAAAAGTATTTTCACAACGACCGAATTTCATTACGATATTCTGTCCAGCCGTCTGCGCGAACTGGCTTTTCTGAACAAGGGGATCAGACTGAGCATTACCGACAAGCGTGATGTGGAAGATGCCAATGGCGATGCGGCAGATAATGACGAAGGCAAAGTGAAATACCGCACCGAATCGTTTTATTCCGAGGAGGGGCTTAAGGAATTCGTAAAATTCCTTGACGTTACAAGGGAAAGCATAATTGATGACACGATATATATCGAGACCGAAAAAAATGATACCCCTGTTGAGATTGCCCTTCAGTACAACACCTCTTTTTCAGAGAACGTGCACTCCTATGTAAACAATATCAATACCATTGAAGGCGGCACGCACCTTTCCGGCTTCAGGCGCGGCCTGACCCGTACTCTGAAAAATTATGCCGAGAAATCGGGCATGCTCAGCAAGTGCAAATTTGATATCAGCGGCGACGATTTCCGGGAAGGCCTTACCGCTATCATTTCAATCAAGGTTCAGGAACCCCAGTTCGAGGGGCAGACCAAAACCAAACTGGGCAATTCCGATGTCATGGGCGCAGTGGATCAGGCCGTAAGCTCCGTGCTTTCACATTACCTGGAAGAAAACCCCAAGGATGCCAAAAGCATAGTCCAGAAAGTTGTGCTTGCCGCCACTGCCAGGCACGCCGCAAGAAAGGCCAGGGAACTGGTTCAACGGAAAAACGTTCTTTCCGGTTCCGGACTTCCGGGAAAACTTGCCGACTGTTCCGAAAGGGATCCGGGGATTTGCGAAGTATTCCTTGTCGAGGGCGATTCGGCCGGTGGCACTGCAAAGCAGGGCCGGGACAGGACTTTCCAGGCTATTCTGCCCCTGAGGGGAAAAATACTGAACGTGGAAAAGGCCATGCCTCACAAAATATTCGACAATGAGGAGATAAAGAACATATTTACCGCTCTTGGGGTAAGTATAGGGACCGTTGAGGATTCCAAGGAACTCAACCTAGAGAAACTAAGATATTTCAAGGTAGTGATAATGACCGATGCCGACGTGGACGGCAGTCATATCTCAACCCTTATAATGACTTTCTTTTTCAGGCATATGCTGGAGCTTATCAAGAACGGCCATTTATATATAGCCACCCCTCCGCTGTACCTTGTCAGGAAAGGAAAGCAGGAGCGGTATTGCTGGTCCGAGGAAGAACGGAAGACTGCCGTGCTTGAACTCGGCGGAGGATCCGAGTCCGGTATCCACCTTCAGCGCTATAAGGGGCTTGGTGAGATGAATGCCGAACAGCTATGGGAAACTACAATGAATCCGGAAACAAGGAAGCTCAGGCAGGTAACCATTGAAAACGGCACCGAAGCCGACAGGATTTTTTCCATGCTGATGGGGGACGAAGTTCCGCCCAGAAGGGAGTTCATCGAGCAGCATGCAAAATATGCAAATATCGATGTCTGATCCCCGTTGATGTTCCCCCGAAAGGGGAATTTGCCTGCAGCATCAGTTGCTGCAGACCTGATGCCCTATCACTGCGGGACGCTGCCGTGACAGATAGTTCAATCCGGCACCAGGAGAGCATGCAGGAAGGATGCCGAAGGCCTATGGGGTTTCAGTTTTCAGTTTTTCAATTCCAGTTTTCCGTTTCCGGGGATGCGGTATGGTGTCGCCGATTCCCCGATCCGGATGGTGACTTCCGCCCCCGGATCGCCTCTCACCGTACCAGTGGAGAAGGATCCGTTGTCCCAGGCGATGTCAACCGTGAAATTCCCCCTTGCCCTGAGTCCCCTGACCCTGCCGCTTTTCCACTCTGCCGGCAGCGCAGGAAGGAGATGTATCATTCCTTCGTGGCTCTGTAGCAGCATCTCTGCTATGCCGGCGGTGCCCCCCATGTTCCCGTCAAGCTGGAAAGGGGGATGGGCGCAGAGAAGATTGTCATACGAGCCTCCTCCGTCAAGGTACTGTGTGCCCCGGTCGCCTTTTACGGGCCTGAGAAGCCTTTTGAGCAGCGCAAAAGCCCTGTCGCCGTCATGAAGGCGGGCCCAGAAATTGATCTTCCATGCCAGCGACCATCCGGTTCCTCCGTCGCCTCTGGCTTCCAGGCTTACCCGTGCGGCATCGGCCAGAACGGGTGTTCCGGTGACCGAGATCTGATTGCCGGGATGGAGGGCAAAAAGATGGGAAACATGCCGGTGACGGCTTTCAGGGTCATCCACATCTTCCTTCCATTCCTGCAGCTGACCCCAGCTGCCAACCCGGGGGGGCATTATTGCATCCCGGATACCTGTGAGCTTCGCTGCTTTTCCCATATCGTCTCCCAGAATTTCAAGCGCCTGCACGCTGTTGTTCAGGATATCCCATGCAATCTGGTGATCCATCGACGCTCCCCCGGATATTCCTCCGTGCTCGGGTGAATAGGAGGGGGTCGATACCAGGAAACCCTCCTCATCTTCGGCAAGATAGTCCACCCAGAAAAGCGCTGCCTCTTCCATAATGGGCCATCCGGTCTCTTTCAGCCAGGCGGTGTCCCGGCTGAACATAAAATGTTCCCATATGTGCTGGCAGAGCCAGGCGGCCCCGCCGGGAAAAAATCCCCAGGGGAATTCCCAGCCGGGAGAAGTATAGCCCCAGGCATTGTTCATGGTGTTGACGATCCATCCCCTGGCATCGAAGAATGTTCCGGCGGCTTTTCTGCCTGGAGGAACAAGGGTGCCGATATAGTCGATCAGCGGGATATGGCATTCGGACAGATTAGTGACCTCTGCCGGCCAGTAGAGCATCTGGAGGTTGATGTTGGTATGGTAATCCGCTGCCCAGGGCGGATTGGTGCTGTTGTTCCATTTGCCCTGGAGGTGCATCGGCATGGTTCCGGGTCTGGAGGAGGAGATCATCAGGTAACGTCCATACTGAAAATACAGCTGTTCCAGTCCCCGGTCCTGATTCCCCAGGGCATATTTTCCCAGCCGGACATCAGTTGGCAGTGTATCGTGCGAGGGACCGTCCAGCTGCAATGACACCCTGTCAAACAGGTTCCGGTAATCTTCGATGTGTATTTCTTTAAGTTCGGCCAGGGAAAATTTTCCTGCATCATCAAGAACGGATTCGACCAGCAGGGCAGGGTCATTTCCCCGGTATTCGGGGTGGAGGGGACTGTATCCGGTGGCGGCGGTATGGATCAGCAAAACATGACCGGCTCCCCTGATTTCAAGGATGCCGCCGGCAAATGAAGGTTCGCCGTCGGTTTCCACACTGATGCCGGTTTCAAATGCCAGCCTGTTGTCGGCCACATGGCCCCGGAGCCTTAATATGCCGTTTTCAAAGATGAGATGATCTGTAATATGGGGCGTTGTTATGCCTATCGTATAATCGGCTCCCGCATGAGAGTCGTTTTCAAAGGAATAGACCATCACATTCTTGGGATAACAGCCGAAAAATGTGCGACGGTGACTGACTCCGCCCGCCTGGTAGCCAACTCTTCCGGTTGCGGATGAAATATCCAGTTCCCGGTAGTAACCGGCGATGCCTTCCCCAGGGCCTGAAACACTTACATACAGATCGCCCATGGTTTGCTGGGCTCCGTAATCACCAAAGGAAAGTCCGCCGACGGGATTGATGATGCCGGTCAGACGCTTTCCGGCAAGTTCATGGGCCTCCTGCAATCTGCCCTGCCTTATAAGCTCTCTCACTTCCGGCAGGTATTGATATGCACCCTCACGCAGCCCGAAATTGTAATCAGGATGGGAACCCGGACCCCCGCTCCAGAGCGATCCCTCGGAGAACTGTATCTGCTCCCGGTGAGTTTCGCCGAAAAACATGATTCCCATGTATCCGTTCCCCAGGGGCAGGGCCTGCCTCATCCAGTCGGTCGCAGGCTCCCGGTACCATAACCGCAACGGGTCGGATTTTTCCTCAGCAGGCAAACAGCCCCATCCATATGTCAGCAGGGCAAAGACGATGTATGCAATATTCTTCACGGGTGTCAGTTTTCGGGTAAAAATAGTGAATTATGTTTTACCTGCAATTTTCTTCAACAGGTTGCTTTAAGCGGGCAGACTGATACGGAAAAGGTGCCTGAACCGCTGTTTCAGGCAAAAATCCGATGTATTTCCCCGTTAGTTTTTTACTTGTTTATGTTTTAAATTTGCATTATGAGCAAATTTATTCTGATAATTCTGTTAGGCCAGTTCCTTTTTTCAGGCAATTTACGGTCAATTTATGCTAAAAATGATACGGTTCCTTATTCCGCACATCTTCTCGGCCGCTATATCATGCATGCCTCTGTTACCGGCAATGAAAGACCTGCGGGCCTTTTTTTCTCAACAATCGCCAGGCAAAGGGGGTTCCACGTCGAAATACTTACGGACGAGCCCGGGAGCTTCAATTTCACTGCCTCTCTGTACCCCCTGGAGATGAACAAGCCCAATATTATATTATTGAATCATATTGATGTTGTGCCTGCCACGGTGGAACTTGAACATGAATATGTCCATCCTCCCTTTTCAGGTGCCATTGACCAGGGCATGGTATGGGGCAGAGGTGCCATCGACAATAAAGGCATGGGAGTGATGCAGCTTCTGGGCATGGAATATTTCCTGGAATTTGCCTCGAAAACCGACCTGCCTTTCAATGTTACCATGCTGGCAGTTTCGGGCGAGGAAACCGGCGGCTACCTCGGAGCAGCCATTGTTGTTGATCAGTTTCTTGAGCTTCTGAATCCGGTTGCCGTTTACGGGGAGGGAGGGGCAGGCCTCCCCGGGATACTCCGGCGGGATCCCGAAAGGAAGCTTTTCGGCATTTCCATTGCATTCAAAAGAAGCCTTTGGCTGGAATTGCGGCTGACAAATATTACTTCCGGCCATGGGGCGGTTCCCCCGCCCGATTATGTGGTAAAGGAAAAGGTTCAGGCGCTTAACCGGCTGCTTGACCGTTCCGAAAGGGTCAGGTTTTCCGGCATCACCAGGAAAATGTTCAACGAACTCGGAAGGATAGAAGGGGGGGCGCGGGGACTGGCACTCCGGAATATATGGCTGTTCAGGCCTTTTGTAATGCGATCGCTCAGGCAGGAAGAAGTCATTTTTTCCCTTATTACCAATACTGCCACCATCACATCGCTCAATAGTCCGCCGGGTGCCGCCAACCAGATACCCCAGGAGATTATCGCCGTGCTGGACTGCCGGTTGCTGCCCGAAACCCAGACAGAGGATTTTATTGCCGATCTAAGGAGGATATTTGACAATGATGCCATCCATATCAGAATCATTCACGAGCGTGAAAGAACCGATTCCTCGGAAACGGGCGAATATTTTGATTTTATGAAGGAGGCCCTGCATACCGTCTACGAGGGGTCAGGCGTCATTCCGGTTCTTGCACCGGCTTCAAATGACAACAACTACTTCAGGGCCCTTGGCATACCTACCTACGGGATACTTCCCGTCTATATACCGGTATACCTGCTTGAAACCATCCATAACGTGAATGAGAGGATTCCCATTGATGCGCTGGAGCAGGGAATTGCAGTGTACCGGGAGCTCATCAGAATCATCGCCGCAACAAAATATGACGTTTCCGGATATGAGTTGAACTAAATTAAATCCTATGAGCGTTTTAAGTTTTTCGGCCAGGGTAGCTGCGGGCTTGTATCACCGGCGTATTCTTTCATGGAAGAATAACGCCGTGGCGCTGCAGAAGAGGGAATTCGAACGTCTTTTGCAAAAGGGAAGGAACACCTGGTTCGGAAAGGATCATGATTTCGGCGCAATCAGCTCTTATGAAAATTTCAAAAGGAACGTGCCCATGCGGGATTACGAGGAGTTCAGGCCCTATATAGGCCGCATAAGGCTGGGGGAAGACGATGTTCTCTGGCCCGGGAAACCGATATATTTTGCCATGACCGCCGGCACCACCTCCGGCGGGAAATATATCCCGATCACAAACGATTCCATGCCCAATCATATCGGTTCCACCAGGCTTGCCCTTTTGAATTATATTAGAAGAACCGGTAAAACCGGATTTCTCGAGGGTAAATACATCTTTCTGTCGGGGAGCCCTGAACTTGGAGAAGAGCAGGGGATTCCATCCGGAAGGCTGTCAGGCATAGTGAACCATCATGTTCCCGATTATCTTCAGAAAAATCAGCTCCCGTCATGGGAAACCAATTGCCTGACCGACTGGCAGGAGAAAATTGAAGCCGTCGTCGATGAGACCATAGATCAGAACATGAGTCTCATCAGCGGCATTCCTCCATGGGTTGAAATGTACTTTGACCGGCTGCTTCAGCGGTCGGGAAAGTCAACAATATGTGAGCTGTTTCCCGGTTTCGGACTTTTCATCTACGGCGGGGTGAATTTTCAGCCATATGAGCAGAAATTCAGGAAGCTGCTCGGAGCCAGTGTGGATACCCTGGAGATTTTTCCGGCCTCCGAAGGATTTATTGCTTTCCAGGATCTGTTTCCGGGAGAAGGCCTCCTGCTGATACCCGATATGGGAATATTTTACGAGTTCATTTCCGTTAATGATTTCCATGA
>SKQJ01000338.1 GCA_007119075.1 Bacteroidales bacterium
ATCTTGCAAACCCCTGATTTTCAGAGCGGGAAAAGGGGATCGAACCCTCGGCCCTCAGCTTGGGAAGCTGATGCTCTACCACTGAGCTACTCCCGCCTAAATTTTTATTTCAAACACTTACTCGCCATTTATTCAGCCTGCAGCTCGTCTATTACGCCTCTGGCCGTCTGTTGCTCACCCTGATACTCGCCATCTCACTATTGATCAGAGTTTTGCCCGCTGCTTGATCAGCCGCTTATTCGTCTATTGTTCAGTTCCTTGCTCAACCACACTCAGCCTCTTGCCTATCACACTCAGCCTCTTTTGCCAGGCTCCTTGCTGAACACTTATTCAGCCGCTGCTCAATCTCTCGCCTGCTGGGATTTCGAGTGAGCAATGTAAGGAATTCCTGCGTACCGGTTGATTAATATAAGGACACCTTCAGAGCCTTTCTCACGGGCAAAAATAATTATATTTCCAGATTTCCCTGCAAAACTTTTCTGAAAACATTGCAATATTCTCAGATATGGCTTTCATTGTCTTTCTGGAGATCGTTTATTGCCGTGAGGTTTGCTGCCCGGGTTTTCTGCCTGGGAGGGCGGGCTTCATGGAAAGCCGGCAAAGGGCGTCCCTGCCATGCAGCGGGGGATTTTAGCCGTAATAAGCAAGACACAATGCCAATAAGCCTGGATTGGGGATTCTCGATGACAATCCCGTTTATCCGGATCAACCTGTACTAAAGGTAAAATCAGCATGGTTATAGGGAAAATCAATTATTGTTATTAATTTTGATTTTATTACTGGCATTGATTGTTTAAAAGAATCTCATAGAAATATGATTTATTTATCTGCTACCTATAAAATCAGCGATTTTAAGAAATGGTACAAGGCTTTTAGTGAAAATGAATCAAAGAGGATGCAAGCCGGGTTAAGGGTAGAAAACATTTTCAGGGAACTGGATGATCCGGACCAGATCAAGGTGATGATGAGCATAGAATCGCTCGTTATGGCCAATGAATACATTGAATCGGTTACCACACCCGAGTATCTTGAGAAGCTCAGCATAAAATCTCCTGTCGATATAAAATTCTGGGATGTTTTTTATTAAACCCCCGGAGAGTTAATTATTCATAAACCGCATTCGATAGTTCAGCTATTCAAAAACTTTCCCCTGATTAAGTTGTTTATCTGTTTCTTAGCTGTCATTTCCGTCAGAGAAATCCCCGGATTATACAATTTTTTATTCATTCTGCCGGTTAATCCCGGCACGGGGTTTGAATGGACCGGCATAGAATGGCGGAGATATAGCTGGAATAAAATGTTGAAAGCATATTTGCCGGATTACATGGCATTTATGCCGTTTAATTGAAGTTTCTGTTTTGCCATGTTAATGCAGCAACCCGTTTATTATTAATCTGAGTATTATTTCATCCTTAATATAAATGCTTCCTATTACCGTTTTCATAGTATTTATTCTGCTTATCGATATATATACTTACAAGGGTCTCCGGACGCTTCTTAAAAAGCCTGTCAGCCCGGCTGTCACCGTCCTGTTCAAGACGGCATTCTGGCTTGTGCCGCTGATGCTTTTCGCTTCGGTAGCCTATCTGCTTTACTTCAGGCCTGAGGGTCCCGATACGCGTGTGTTCAACGGCCATCTGTACATTATAGCATTTACCATGCTATTTTATCTTCCCAAGCTTGTTTTTATTTTTTTTCATCTTATCGAGGATATTGTTTTTGTTTCGGAAAGTGCCGTGCTATCTGTTAAATCATTTTTCAGCAAATCCCGAAGCCGGAAAATCAGGGGCCCGAGAAGAAGCTTTTTAAGCAGGATAGGGATTGTGATTGCCATCATACCCTTTCTTGCCGTTATTCATGGCGTGGCAATCGGTCGCTTCGATTTCCAGGTAATCGAGAAAGAACTGGAATTTGAAGCTCTGCCCCCTGCTTTTGACGGATTCAGGATCGTCCATATTTCGGATCTGCACCTGGGCAGCTTCCACGGATATAAGGATCAGGTCAGGCAGGCCGTAGAAATTATTAACCGCCTTGAGCCGGATATGATAGTCTTTACCGGCGACCTTGTCAACAATTTCACATCCGAAGCAGACGCTTTTGTCGGTATCCTTGCCGGGCTGGAGGCATCGTATGGCAAATACAGTATTCTTGGCAATCATGATTACGGCGATTATCACCAGTGGGCTTCGGAAGCAGATAAGGTCCAGAACATGAATGATATGCTGGTCATCCAGGAGAAGATGGGATTCAGGCTTCTTATGAACGAGTGGGACAGCATTGTGATCAACGGGGATAAAATTGCTGTAATAGGAGTCGAGAACTGGGGCGAGCCCCCTTTTCCTCAATACGGTGATCTGGAAAAGGCCATGCAGGGAACTGAAGAATTCTCCTTGCGTCTCCTGCTTACCCATGACCCCAGCCACTGGGATGCCGAAGTGCTGAATCAAACCGGCATAGAGCTTACCCTTGCCGGTCACACTCATGGAATGCAGGTTGGAATAGAAAACAGCCTTATAAGATGGAGCCCCAGCAAGCTGAAGTATCCGCGGTGGGGCGGGTTATACGAGGAAACAGGGCAATTTCTCTATGTGAACCGTGGCCTTGGCTATGTTGCTTTTCCCGGCAGGATAGGCATGCCCCCGGAAATAACAGTGATTGAGCTAAGAACTTTTTCTGAAGATAAAAAGGCCCTTCCGGAAGAAAACTGGATGGTCCGGGAATGATTATGCTCCTATTGCGTGAATTTTAAGCTCAAATTCCGGCCTGACAATTTTACAGTTATTCCCTTTCGGGGAAACTAAAAACGAGGTACCCGCAGTTATTTTTGATTCCGCTGCACAACTGATTGATTCGCTCCCTTTTCAGGGAAACCTTTAAGAGGGGCTCCGGCCCTGCCGCCGTCCAATTGCATGCAGCTGCATGAGCTTCTCAAAATCCATATCGGCTGCCAGTCTGACGATTGTCTGCACGTCTATTTCCCCCGAAAGGGTTATCCCCGTTACGGGTCCGGGATTTTGCGACAGAATTGCAACAAGCTCGGATATTTTGCCGCCCTCCTGCCTGATTTTCATGCTGATCAGCTGGCCGCTATCAGAAATGCGTATCAGCTCTTCAAAATCATACTTGTCAAGCATCTGTTCCAGGTCCTTTACCAGCTCATGGTTTTTTCCTTCCGGGAGTGCCTCGCCGAAGGAAATTATGCCGACCTGCCGGGCATTTCCAAAGAAGTCTATCAGATCTTTGTCGCCGGCTGTTTTAAGGACCAGGGTCAGCAGTGCCGGGGGAATTTTCACATAATAAAAGCCCCTTGTGCCATGAAAAACATGCCGTACCTCATCTTCGAAGCTTTTCGGCTCGCGCGTACACGCCGGAAGCAGTATAATAAATGAAAACAGGAAGGGAATAAAATTTCTGAATTTCTGCATAGCCGTTGGTTTAAGGTCTATTCTATCCTTTCAAGAGCATCCAGTCC
>SKQJ01000153.1 GCA_007119075.1 Bacteroidales bacterium
ATGAATTCAAAAAAGAATTTCACGATCTTCTGAGAGATTATGCGGGAAGGCCCACCCCGCTATTTCATGCCCGCCGTCTTTCGGAGCACGCGGGGACAAAAATATACCTCAAACGGGAAGACCTCTGCCATACAGGCTCCCATAAGCTCAATAACGTGATCGGCCAGGTGCTGCTTGCTCGCAGGATGAAAAAAAGCCATATTATCGCTGAGACCGGCGCCGGGCAGCACGGAGTAGCAACCGCAACGGTGTGTGCGCTGATGGACCTTCCGTGTACGGTTTTCATGGGCGAAAAGGATGTGGCCCGGCAGCAGCCAAATGTTATGAGGATGAAAATGCTGGGCGCAAGTGTGGTGCCGGTGACTTCGGGCACACGCACGCTGAAGGACGCTACAAATGAGGCCATCCGGCACTGGATAAATAATCCTTCCGACACCCATTATCTTATCGGGTCCACCATCGGCCCCCACCCCTACCCTGACCTGGTAGCCCGTTTGCAGTCTGTAATCTCCGAAGAAATAAAAAGCCAGCTGCTCCGTCAGGAAGGCACCCCGCACCCCGATTACCTGGTGGCATGCGTGGGAGGAGGCAGCAATGCGGCCGGTACATTTTACCACTATATAGACACCCCCGGTGTAAGGCTTGCAGGAGCCGAGGCAGCCGGGGAAGGCACCTTGTCGGGAAAAACCGCCGCCTCAATTGCCACCGGCTCCCCCGGAATAATTCACGGGTGCAGGACCCTGCTCATGCAGACAAGCGAGGGTCAGGTCAGGGGAGCCCATTCCATATCGGCCGGACTGGATTACCCGGGCGTAGGTCCGCTGCATGCCCACCTGCACAAAACCGGACGCGCAACATATCTTGCCGTTACCGATGAGGAGGCTATGGAGGCCGCATTCCTGCTGACCAGGCTGGAGGGGATAATCCCCGCCCTTGAATCGGCGCATGCCCTGGCCGCGCTGCCAAAGCTTAAACCCGGGAAAGACGAAACAGTGGTTGTCACCTTGTCCGGCCGGGGCGATAAGGATATGGAAACCTATATGGATTCAATGACAGATACACTTAACCAGAAAAAGTAAAAGAAAACGTATCTGCAAAAGCCAGATCTGCATCAATAGAAATTAAAATAACATAAGCAGCCAAAGCATTAACATGAACGCATTGACCCTACTTCTTGAGAAAAAAAGACGAAATCTTCTTTCGGTATACTTTACCGCCGGTTTCCCCGAAAGGGACAGCACGGTAAACATAATCCATTCCCTGCAAAGGGCCGGAATCGATTTCATCGAGGCAGGCTTTCCCTTCTCCGACCCCCTGGCCGACGGCCCCGTAATTCAGCACACCAGCCAGGTGGCCATTGAAAACGGCATGAGCCTCAACCTGCTCCTTGATCAGCTAAAGGAAGCCAGGGACACCATTTCCATCCCGGTTATCCTGATGGGTTATCTGAATCCGGTATTGCAGACCGGGATGGAGACATTCTGCGCCAGGGCGGCAGAGGCAGGGGTGAGCGGCATCATACTGCCCGATCTGCCTCCCGAGCAGTTCGAGGCTCAGTGGAAAGAGCTGTTTGAATCCAGCGGCCTGCACATGATCTTCCTGGTTACCCCCGAAACCGCCGGGTCAAGGATCAGAAAAATCGACCGGATGGGAAGCGGTTTCATTTACGCGGTGAGCTCATCCTCAACCACTGGCCGCCGCGATTCCTTCAGCAGCGAACAAACCGGTTACCTGAGGCGGCTTCGTAAGATGGAACTGAAAAACCCCGTTATGACAGGTTTCGGGATCCATAACAGCAACACACTGCAGGCGGTCTGGGAAAACAGCTCAGGAGCCATCGTCGGCACCGCATACCTGAATGCCCTCATGAAAAGCGACAGCGAGGACCAGGCAATTGAAATGATGATGGGAGAGCTCGGGCTCGGGTTGCCGGAGTTGCATTGAGCAGGGATGCAAAGGCAAGACCCGGCTCCGTGTTGCCAGGGATAACTCAGTCCCGGTTTGCCGGAGTTGCATTGAGCAGGGATGCAAAGGCAAGACCCGGCTCCGTGTTGCAACCAAGAGCCCGGGCCCGGGCTTACGAAATTGCATTGAGCCCTAAACTGGCTCCGTCTCCCGCTTCCACCCACAAAATTTACATTTAAATGAACAAATTGCCCGGAATTTAGTATTTTTAATGATACTAAATTTAAATAAGTTGTCCAGAATCAAATCAAATATCCTCACCGGTTCGCAGGAATTTAAAAGCAACAGGGAGGAATATGCCCGGATCGTTGAAAATTACAGGGACCGGCTTAAAGAAGTCAAAAAGGGGGGCGGCAGTCAACCGGTACAAAAACACAGGGAGCGGGGAAAACTCCTGGCACGGGAGCGCATTGACCTGCTGCTGGACCCCAATACACCATTTATTGAATTATCGCCCCTGGCTGCCGCCGGAATGTACAACGACAACTTCCCTTCGGCAGGAATAGTAACCGGTGCCGGCGTTGTGGCCGGACGTGAGACCGTCATAATTGCAAATGATGCCACCGTGAAGGGGGGCACTTATGTGAAGGAAACCGTCAAAAAACACCTCAGGGCGCAGCAGATAGCCATGGAAAACCATCTTCCCTGTGTCTATATGGTGGATTCCGGAGGGATTTTTCTTCCCGAGCAGGCCAATGTATTTGCCGACCGGAATGATTTCGGGCGGTTTTTCTATAACCAGGCGAGGATGTCGGCAATGGGCATTCCCCAGACGGCCATTGTCATGGGCTCCTGTACCGCCGGCGGAGCATATATTCCGGCCATGTGCGAGGAAACCATCATAGTAAGGGAGCAGGGAACCATTTTTATCGGCGGGCCGCCCCTGTTAAAGGCAGCCACCGGCGAGGAAGTCACTGCCGAACAGCTTGGCGGCGCTGCCGTGCATACCTCGGTTTCCGGCGTAGCCGACCACCTGGCCGAAGACGACCGTCATGCCATCCGGATATGCCGCAATATCTTTGAAACCTTCAGTCCCCCGCAGAAGCAGCACCTCGATACCGCCGAGCCGTGCGAACCGCATTACGACCCTCAGGAGCTTTACGGCATCGCCCCGCTCGATTTAAAAAAAACAGTCGATTCAAGGGAGATTATAGCAAGGATAGTGGATGGCAGCCTTTTTCATGAGTTCAAGGCAGATTACGCAATCACGCTGATAACAGGATTTGCCAGGATAAACGGGTTTCCTGTGGGAATCCTGGCAGGGAACGGGGTCATTTTTTCAGAAACGGCCCTTAAAGGCACTCATTTTATAGAGCTTTGCTGCAGGCGAAAAATCCCGTTGATTTTTCTGCAAAACTCAACCGGCTTCATAGTGGGGAAGAAGTATGAGCATGGCGGCATTGCCCGTGACGGGGCAAAGCTGATAAATGCGGTGGCGAATGCCCGGGTGCCCAAATTTACGGTTATAGTCGGGGGCTCCTACGGGGCAGCCAATTACGCTATGG
>SKQJ01000303.1 GCA_007119075.1 Bacteroidales bacterium
AGGTGTTTCTTATCTGCCGCAGTATCCTGTCGCCCCCCATGTCCAGCAATTTTTCGGCAAGCCTTATTCCGGGTTCTTCCGGGTGGGAAGGACTTCCTTCCATCTTGCCCGAGAGGTAATCCTTTCCGTCGGTGCCGGATATGAAACCGGAAACGGAAAGCTTATCTTTATCAAGAACGGTGTAACATCCTGCGGGTACCAGGCATCCGCCTTCAAGGGTGCGAAGAAATGCCCTTTCGGCTGAAACCTCGGTCCATGTCGGAGGGTGGTTGATCTTTGCAAGGATATCATTGATTTCCCTGTGATCGATCCTGACTTCCAGCCCAAGAGCTCCCTGGCTCACAGCGGGAATGAACTCCTCAGGAGAGAGGATCTGGGAGATGTGGTGTTCCATTCCCATTCTTTTGAGTCCGGCCATTGCCATTACCATGGCCTGGCAGTACCCCGATTCCATTTTGCTTATCCGGGTATTTATATTTCCCCTTATATCAATTACCCTCAGCTTGCTGTTGTAGCGCAGGAGGCTTGCTTTTCTTCTCAGGCTTGATGTGGCAATCATATCTCCGGGGGTGAGCTGGTGCATCATCCTGCCGTCTGCCGAAACCAGCGCATCGCGCCTGTCTTCCCGTTCGGTCACGGCTCCAATGTGCAGTCCATCGGGAAGCTTTGTAGGAATATCCTTAAGGCTGTGCACCGCTATATCTATTTCATCCTGCATGAGCGCCACCTCAAGTTCCTTGGTGAACAGGCCCTTGTCGCCGATCTTTGATAATGCGACATCAAGTATTTTGTCTCCCTTTGTTTTGATCACGACAAGTTCTGTCACAGCTCCGGGCAAGGCCATTTTCAGCAATTCACTGACAATTCCGGCCTGATGCAATGCCAGCTGGCTGCCCCTGGTTCCAATTCTTATATGCTTCATCAGGATAGTTCCATAGATTGAGGACCGGAATGCTATTCTTCATGAATATCAAACAGGTCCTTGATTTTTTTCAGTGCAGTTGCATCATGCTGGCCGTTGGAGATTTTTTTAAGGCTTCTGATCAAAAGCCTTGAATATTTCTGACTGAGCCGGCCGCTGTATTCTTTTATGAGTGCAAATTCATGCTGCGAATAGCATTTTTCGGAATTGGATAGTTCCTGTTCGTGCACCAGCTGAAGATTTGAGGTAATGGTTGTGATAATAGACCTTAATTTCCTGTTATCGTACCATTCAAGATAATCGGCGGCCATTTCCTCTATGATGTCTTCGGCCTTGTCAAGGCTTCCGGTACGTAGTTTAGCAGTCCTGTCGGTCACCACCTGCAGGTCATCCACGCCAAGAAGAATGATGTTTTTGATTTTGGCCACCGATTCTTCGATGTTCCGGGGCACTGACAGATCGATCAGCATTTGGGGCCGGGTCCTGGCAGAGCCGGCATAAGATTTTACATCGTCATGGGATATAATATGTTTTCCGGCAGTGGTGGCTGTGATGATAATGTCACTGGAGGCATAGTATTTTGAAAGCTCCTCAAAAGGCACGGCCGTTCCTCCTGTTTTTTTTGCAAGATTTTCGGCGGTCTCAAATGTTCGGTTTGAAATCACAAAATTCCTGCCGCCTTTTTTCTTTATGTGATTCAGCGCTTTTTGCCCGGTCTCTCCGGCGCCTACCAGCAGTATTTTCTTTTCTCCGATGTCTCCCAGCTTGTTGACGCACATATCAATGGCAACGTAGCTGATTGAAGTTGCCCCTTTCTGTATATTGGTTTCGCTGCGAATCCTTTTGCTCGCTTCGAAAGATTTCTGGAAAAGCCTCATCAGCACGGCATCGGTAAGTGCAAGCTTAGTGCACTGCAGATAGGCTTCCTTGACCTGGTTGACAATCTGGACTTCACCAAGCAGCATGGAGTCTATTCCTGAAGTCACCCTGAACAGGTGCTTTATGGCGGCCTTCTTTTTATAGGAATAAAATGCCCGGGAATAATCCTTTTTCCGTTCAAGGAATTCATGAAGCACATCAATAATAATCCCAGATTCTTCCTTATGGCATGTATTCCTGGTATAGAAATAGATCTCTGTCCTGTTGCAGGTGGAGAATATAAGTATTTCCCGGATGTTGGTCTTTTGCAGTATTTCTTCGGCAAGAGGCCCCACCATCTCGCAGGAAATATAAAAACCCTCACGTATATCAACGTTGGCGGTCTTATGGTTTATTCCCAGTACAGCTATCATTTCCGGTCTTGAATTTGCATCAGCCTGTAAAAATAGTCAATCATATTATCTTAACACAATCTGATAAAAAAAATGCGGGAGCAAGTTTTGATTTCCTTTCCGGGGAAGGGTGTCAGTTGGCCCTTTGACGGTAGAATGCAGCCCTTTCGTCGTTGCCGAACCGGATATAGATATTCATCAGGTATTCCGCATACCGGCGGCTGGGGTCAATATTATAAAGGCGCTCGAAATAGTCGCGTGAAATCCTGAATTTTCTGTTTATCTCATCAAGGGCATCAAGCAATTGACGGTACTGACCTCGTGTCTGATCCTGCTCGTAGGCTTTCATCTCCTGCTGATACTGGTTTTCGGCCTGCCAGAAATATTTCTCCGCAAGATATTCCAGGGCAGCCGTATTATTGCTGTCAAGCGCAAGCAGCTGGCCGGCAATATCGTCAAGCTCTGCTTCTTTTTCGAGCTGCTTGTTAAGCGTGAAATATTTTTCCAGAAGTTCCGGGTCATCCGATGCCCGGTGTTCAATCAGCGCCCAGATGTCGAGCGCTTCTTCAGAATTATTTATTTCCACGTAGACTTCGAATAACCTTTCCCTGACCTCGTCAATTCTTTCCCCTTCCGGGTAAATATCGTTGTATTTTTCGAGAGTGCTGAGCTCGAGTGAAAGATTGTCAATTTCCCTGTAGGCATCGGCAAGTATATAATAGCTCCTGTCGGTGCCATAGTCGTTTCTGTGTGCCTTCCCGAGGTACTCGATTGTTTTCCTGGTGTGACCGGTTTCATGTGCAGCCATCCCGGCCCTGTGGTATGTGTTGCCGCTCACCTCATTGCCCCTTCCTGTCTTCAGATCAATTACCTCTTCATAGAAAAACAGGGCTTCCTGGTAGTTCTGCATTTCCCAGGCCTCTTCGGCGCTTTCCTGCATTTCTCCTATCCGGCGAGCCGGGCCGCATCCGGCAACGATGACTGCCAGCGTTAACAGGAGGATTTTATAATTGTTGCTCAACTTGCCGGAATTGGTATTATATAACGGGTTTGAATTTTGCATAATAAAGTTAACGAAAATAACCGTAAAATGATTGTTGAAAAAAAGGAAGCGCCTTGGGTATGTTACCTGCCCAGCATCGGAAAGAGGCGCCTTATTTCATTGTCATCAGGCTGTTTTCCGTATTCGCAGATCTCGAACGATTCGGTGATTCTGACATCTGCCGCCCTTTCCCTGCCGTACCATTTCACCAGGCTTTCATATTTTGGGCCG
>SKQJ01000394.1 GCA_007119075.1 Bacteroidales bacterium
ATAACCGAATACGGCATGCAAAGCGGGGTGACGGCAATGGGGCTGCTTCTGCTCAGGCTTGTGGATCCCGGCTACAAAACGGATACGGCGCAGGCCTTCGGATTCAAACAGATGCTTTACGAGCCTTTTCTCGGTGGCGGATTAATAACTGCGACTGCCCCGTTTATTGTGATCAGCCTTGGCATGGGCCGGACCATAGCGGCGGCAGGTATGATTATGGTCTTTTTTCTTTTTATCTCCTGGCTCAACCGGTGGACCGGCAGGGACCGGCGGAAAAAGATACCCGCCGGACAATCCGAACAATAAACAGGCTCGCATGTTAATTAACCGGTTGTTCATGTGCACTTAAAACAATTATGCCTTAGTCCGGCAAACACGGCACAGCACAATTTATTACCCTATGGAAGAAAAGACAAATTTCCTGGAGAGCATATACTATCCTTTGATATTTCTCGCTGTGATCTGGGGAATAAAGTTTGCAGAAATACTCACCGGCCTCAACCTCGGTATCCTGGGCATATTTCCGAGACAGGTCTCCGGACTCACAGGAGTAATATTCGCTCCTCTTCTCCATGGCAGCCTGTTTCATCTGTTCTCCAATTCCGGCCCGGTACTGATACTTGGCACAACGCTTTTTTATTTCTACAGGGATGTTGCCTTCAGGGTAATTTTATTTTCCTGGCTGATTACCGGCTTCGGCGTATGGCTTGCAGGCAGGGAAGCATATCACATCGGAGCAAGCGGATTGATCTACACTATTGCCAGCTTCCTTTTTTTCAGCGGGTTTATCCGCCGCAGCATCGAGCTGATAGCAATTTCCTTCATTGTTGTATTTTTGTATGGGGGAATGGTATGGGGCATTTTTCCCCTCAGGGAGGGCGTGTCCTGGGAATCCCATCTGACGGGGGCGGCAGCAGGCACTGCTCTGGCATTCGCCTACATGCGTCACGGTCCCCAGAGAAAAAAATACAACTGGGAATATGAGGACGAACATGAAGAAGGTGATGACACCGGAGGGATAAATGATGAAGGCGGAATCAATTAGGAACAAACTACCCGGATAACAGAATGAACGTATCAGATTATTACCGGATTCTGGATATTCCTGAAAATGCAGGGATCGATGAGATAAAAAATGCATTCCGCCGAAAGGCAAAGGCGTATCATCCCGATATTAATAAATGCAAGGGGGCACATCAGAAGTTTATCGACCTGAACGAGGCCTACACCTACCTTGTGGATCTCCATGCCAGATCATCGGGCAATTCGCGCGGAAGCTCACCGGGTCCCGCTGCGAACGAAGATTATTACAGGCAATGGATACAGCACGAACGGCAAAAAGCAAGGGAGCGGGCAGCCCGCCAGGCAAGGATGAGGTTCGAGGAGTTTCGCAGGTCCACCGCCTACCGGACAACAACAATGCTTTCCCATTTGCTGGACTACTTCCTGTTGTTCCTGGGCTTTTTTGTGATAATAGCTGCCGGGATCGGGTTGTATACCCAGGGTTTATACATAGAACGTAACGGAGAGGAAGTTCTCAATACGGGGGGGATCATTGCCGACATTGTGATCACCATTGCCGGCATTCTCTTCATTATGGTTTCGTGGAGCAATATCAAGCTTTACAGGGAGAAACAAAAAAATGGCCGGAAGCCATGACCTGATAAGCCATGTCAATCCGAAGGAGACTATCATACACATGCAGCACTTCAGTTTATAATGCGTCTTTAAAGCAAGGTATATGAAAACCGGCGATGCTGTCTATCGGGATATTCATCAGGAATTGATCGAGAGCTGCAGGAAGAAGGACATCAAGGCACAATTTCAGGTTTACAGGCTGTATTACAAGAACATGTACAACATAAGCCTGCGGATCGTGAACGACTCCGGCGAAGCCGAAGATATTATGCAGGAAAGCTTTCTTTCGGCCTTTGAAAGGATAGATACCTTCAGCGGCGAGGTAAGTTTTGGCGCATGGCTGAAGCGGATAGTGATAAACAGATCGCTCGATTTTCTGAAGAAAAAAAAGTTCGAATTCACGGTCATCGATGAAGGCAGCGAAATTGCAGATGAGGCAGCAACCGACAGGGATGATGAAGACCTGAACATGAAAATCGCCCGGATACACGAATGCATCAGGCTGCTGGCCGACGGCTACAGGATAATATTAAGCCTGTATCTTCTGGAAGGATATGACCATGAAGAGATCGGAGACATTTTAGGTATATCGGCTTCAACATCCAGGTCGCAGTATGCCAGGGCAAGGCAAAAATTATGTGCAATGCTGAAAGACAAATTTCCGGAATAAAATGAAAATCGAAAAATACATATCTGAGAACCGGGATAAATTTAATGTTGAGGAACCGGCAGAGGGCCATTTTGAAAGGTTCACTGAAAAGCAGCGGGCCCGCCGACTGATCAGGCCGGCAGGATTTACCCCGCTTTTCCTGGTGAAAGCCGCAGCCGTGACCCTGCTGATGATACTTTCATCGCTATGGTTATATGAAAGATTGCCTTCAGGCGCAGACCGCCTGTATCCGGGCCGTAATATTACCCTGGCAGACATCAGCCCCGAATACAGGGAAGCCGAAATATACTTCATGTCCCTGATAAACGAGAAGTACAGGGAGATCGGGTCGTTCGATTTTGACAGTGCCCGGGAGCGGGACATGCTTTTAAGCGAGCTTGCAGAGATGGATTCCATTTACAAGGCGCTGGAAAAGGAATTGAATGCAGAAAGAGGAAATCAGATGATAGTCGATGCAATGATAAGGCATTACCAGATGAAAATCGATATAATGAGCAGGATACTCGACCAGCTGCATCAGGCCGGATCGGCCCCGGCCGCGACCGGACAGGATTCAGCCGGAATTATGACGATCCTGCCATACATAAACAGCGAAGCATAATTAAATTAATATAAAACTTATGAAGCCACTTAAATTCAGAAAGCTTGCAATCATTCTGGCAGGACTGGCAATTCTGGGATTGTCGCCCCTTTGGGGACAGCAGGCCGCCAGGAGCTACAGTGAAGTGTTCCCTCTTACCGGCCACGCCTCACTGGCAATTGAAAACCGGTACGGAAATATTGATATAAGGAACCATGAAAGAGAGGAAATATCGATTGATGTTGAAATTACCGTATCCCACAAAGACAGGGAAGTAGCCGAAAGACAATTATCCTATATCGGCATAGATTTCAGTCAGAAGGAAAACGACATAAAAGCAGTGACCGTTATCGACCAGAGAATCGGGCGACAGCTGTTCAGGTTGTTTTCCACCGGTACCGAAGACACCCAGATCAACATCAACTATACGGTTTACGCGCCTGCCGGCGCTGATCTCAATATCAGTCACCGCTATGGCAACGTGTTCATAAACGAAGCCAGGGGGCACGTCTTTTTGGACCTCAGGTACGGAAACCTCCAGGCCAACAGCATCATAAGGGACAATACCCGGCCCCTGA
>SKQJ01000160.1 GCA_007119075.1 Bacteroidales bacterium
GCCTTTTGCGAATTAAATTCCTGTATTTGCATATACCGATTTTAGCTTTTCCATTGCACTGATATCAGAAAAGTCTACCCTTACCGGCACGATGGAAATATAATTGTTTTTCAGAGCCCATTCGTCCGTTTCCTGGTCATCGGGTTCATAATTGTCGAAATAACCGGTAAGCCAGAAATATTCCCTCCGGTGCGGATCGACCCTTTTGTCGAACTCTTCTATCCAGAGGCCGCGGGCCTGCCTGCATATCTTTATGTCCCTTATCTCCTCCATGGGCAGCTTGGGGAAATTCACATTCAGGCAAACTCCACCGGGCAGTCCTTCCTGCAGTGTGTTTTCCAGTATCTGCATACCATAATGCTGACAGGCTGAAAAATCGGGCCGCGATGAAAAATCGGATATGGACAGCCCGACGGAAGGTATCCCGTGAAGCCCGCCTTCGATAGCAGCCGCCATAGTGCCGCTGTATACAACGGAGATCGAGGAATTGGAGCCGTGATTTATGCCGGAGACAAGCATATCGGGTTTCCGGTCAAGAACCTGGTTTATCCCAAGCTTGACACAATCGGCCGGGTGACCTGAACATGAGTACATTACAAGGCCTTCCTCCTTGTGGACCTGGTTGAGCCTCAGGGGGTATTTTATTGTTATTGCATGGGACATGCCCGACCGGCCCTCATCCGGGGCAATCACTAAGACTTCGCCGAGCCTGCGTGCCATTTCGGTCAGGGCTTTCAGTCCGGGCGCGTGGATCCCGTCATCATTGGTAACAAGTATAAGCGGCCTGTCCTGGTTTTTATCCAATGCTTCACTGTTTTGTGTCAATGCTTTATAATTTGATTTTTCAATACGCAAATATATTTATTTGCAGCCGGGATTCCATAAAAATTCCGAAAGCCACCGCGTGTTTTAATTTGATGTTAGGTTTTTTTCTTTATTTTTGTGACCTTGATAAAAATCTCAATCTTTCTGTAAGAATGAAGATCTCTTATAACTGGCTAAGGCAGTATATCCCGGCAAATCTCAGCCCTGCAGAAATATCGGAAATTCTCACCGGTATCGGGCTTGAAGTTGAGGGGACCGAACTGTTTCAGCCTGTAAAGGGAGGCCTTGAAGGGATAGTGACCGGTGAGGTTGTCTCATGCGAAAAGCACCCCGGAGCCGATAAGCTGACCGTGACCGGCGTCGATACGGGCAATGGCAGAACGCTTCAGATAGTGTGCGGCGCGCCCAATGTGGCCAAAGGCCAGAGGGTGGCTGTGGCTCTGCCTGGTGCAACTCTTCACATGGGCGACAAAACCCTGACCATAAAAAAAACAAAAATACGGGGCGAAGTTTCCGAAGGCATGATCTGTGCCGAGGATGAGCTCGGGCTGGGTGATTCCCACGATGGAATAATGGTCCTTGAGGACAGCACCGTGCCCGGAACCCTTGCCGCCGAATATTTCAATATAGAGAACGACACGGTTTTTGAGATAGGGCTCACTCCCAACCGCATTGACGCAGCCTCCCATTTCGGTGTGGCCCGCGACCTGGCAGCCTGGCTGGGCCAATCGGCCGATGCACGTCTTATCCGGCCCGGCACCGGAGACTTCAGGCCCGACAACAACGAAAACCCGGTCGAAATAGCTATCCTGGACCGGGAAAAATGCATAAGGTATTCGGGTGTCACCCTTTCCGGCGTGAAAGTAGGGCCATCGCCACGGTGGCTGCAGGACAGGCTCCGGTCGATCGGACTGAAGCCCATAAATAACGTGGTCGATATAACCAATTACGTGCTGCATGAGACAGGTCAGCCGCTGCATGCGTTCGATGCCGACATGATAAAGGGAGGCAAGGTGCTCGTCGGAGTCCTTCCAGGCGGAACCGGGTTCAAGACCCTTGAGGGGGAGATCCTCGAATTGTCGGATGAAGACCTGATGATCTGCAATGCCGACGAGGGCATGTGCATTGCAGGCGTGCTTGGAGGCTCGGATTCCGGGGTAACCGGCAAAACCGTCAACCTGTTCCTGGAAAGCGCCTGCTTCGATCCCGTGTCGGTGCGTAAAACGGCCCGCAGGCATGGACTGGCCACCGATGCATCCTTCAGGTTTGAAAGGGGCACCGATCCCTCCGCCACGGTGCATGCACTCAAGAGGGCAGCAATGATGATCAGGGAGATAGCCGGAGGCGCCATCTCGTCAGAAGTGACGGACGTTTACCCCGAGCCCGTGGCCCCGGTGAAGCTTGAGATGGATTATGAATATATCGACCGGTTGGTGGGGATGAAGATTGACAGGGAAAGGATAAAAAAGATCCTCGAGCTGCTTGAATTCAGGATCATAAATGAAGACGGCGGCGGACTCGTGGCGGAGGTCCCTCTTTTCAGGGTGGAAGTTACCAGGAAGGCGGACGTGATCGAGGAAATACTCCGCATCTACGGCTACAACAATATCCCGTCACCCCTGAGCGTCCACTCCACGATATCTTTTTCCGAAAAACCCGACAGGGAGAAATATCTGCATTCGGTCTCCGACATGCTCTCCAGCCTGGGATTCAGCGAAATCATTTCAAACTCGCTGACCAGGTCAGCCTGGTACAAAGATCTGCCGGAGTTTCCCCGGGAAAACCTGGTGGAAATAATCAATCCCCTGAGCAGCGATCTTGACAGCATGAGGCAGACTTTGCTTTTCGGGGGACTGGAGGCGGTGGCCTATAATGCCAACAGGAAAAACCCCGACCTCAAGCTTTATGAGTTCGGCAATGTTTACAGCTATTCCGGCAGCAGCGGCGAGAAAGGCGATCTTGAACGGTACGGTGAATCCCATCAGCTTGCCCTTTTTATTTCGGGTGCCGCAGGCCCGGCCCTCTGGAACAACAGGGAAAAGCAATCTGATTTTTTTGATCTGAAGGCATATACGGAGCAGGTTTTCAGGCGACTGGGTGTCGAACCCGACGATCTTGAACATGATGAATTGCAGAATTCGCTTTTTCGCTACGGCCTGAAGCTTTCAGCCGGAAAAACAGCCCTGGCCGAATACGGGCTGGTACATCCCTCGCTTCTTGAAAAAGCCGGCATCAAAAATGAGATTTTCTGCGCCGGGATCAGATGGAATGACCTGGTCAGCCTTTCGGCGGAAAAAGCAACGGTTTTTGAAGAATTGCCCCGGTTCCCCCAGGCAAGACGTGACCTGGCGATGGAACTTGACAAAGGGGTGAAATTCAGCACCGTTCGTGAGATAGCGCTGAATGCCGGGCAAAAGCTTTTAAAAAGCATCACTCTTTTCGATCTTTATGAAGGAGACAAGATAGCCGAAGGGAAAAAATCGTTTGCCATCAGTTTTATTTTGCAGGACATGGAGGGAACACTTAAAGACAGACAGATTGATGCGGTAATGGAAAGGCTGGCGACGGCCCTGGAGAAAGAGGCCGGCGCCAGGATACGCAAATAGTGCCGGAAGGGTGAGACGGCCTGTGGCCCGGGA
>SKQJ01000173.1 GCA_007119075.1 Bacteroidales bacterium
AACTTCTATTTCGGCAAACCCGGAGCCTCCTTCTGAAAAGTCGAGGCGGAGGACTGCCCTGCCGTTCAGGGTGACCGTGTGACCGCCCTGGGAAATGTCCATGCCGTCCAGGTTGATCAGTTCAGCGAAATCGGGGACAAGCTGAATACGGTTCAGCTGCCCGGCATCAAAGTCGCCGGCAAGACCCGCGGTGAAAGTGAAAATCTCAGTCTTCCCCTGATCGCTGATGGGTATCTGCTGGTTTATCTCGCGCGTACGTACCTGCCATGCGTACTGGTTTCCGACCTCCAGGGGAAGGTTTCCGGCAGTGTAAATCATAACCGGCTGCATGGTAGTGATCCTGGCATGCTCGCGGTTCGACTCGATCGCCTGAAGGGGTGTCTGCCCTTCCAGAATTTCCACGATAAGCACTTCATATTCAAACTGAAGCATGGGCATCCCGATCACGGGAGTCCATGAAAAAACCGGAAAAACCACGGGCGCGCTTTCGCCGTCAAAAGGCGAGATCAAAACGGGTGGCTGCGGAAATCTCACCTCGAAGGGCGTGAAGGACGGGATCGGGTTCACCATGGCAAAGGATGATTCCGGAATTACCTGAACCTCGAGGAGGTAATCCCCCTCGGCCATTACTCCCTCGCGAACCGCCTGTTCGCGCATTTTCCGGGATATAAGCTCCATGGGATCTTCCGCAAAATTAATCGCGGGAGTTTCATGGAATGTCCGGTAAATATAGGTGCCCGGGGTCAGCGCTACCGGAAAGGAGACGATGCGGAACAATTCGGATCCGTACCGTGAAAGAGATATCTCTACGGTAAAGGAGACCGGGGCAGGATCGGGGTTTGTGTACTGTATCTGGAACAGATACTGACCGAGAAGAAAATTTCGCTCTACGTCATTGACATAGGGAGATTGCAGAACCGGAGGAATCCCTGAAACAATTACCTGTACGGTTCCCTGGGCGGAAGCATTGAAGGATGGCAGGATAAAAAAAAATAAACCTGACAATGTCAGGAAGAGGTTTTTGAGGAGTTTCATGACCGAACGTTTTTAACGTAAGATCCCCGGCCACATAGGGCCTCAGGGATAAGCAATTCCCAGCGCGCACTTACAGGAATACAAAATTTATGATATCGCCTCCGGATAGTTTCCCCGGGTATCTTTTGAAACAGAATTTCTGTGCAAATGAAATTGCAACAAATTGAGAACGATAAGAGTATACCAGATAGATTTTTGATTTTCAAACTATTCTTGATATGATGGATTTTTTTATTGGTTAAATATTCGGCATTTATTTATATTTCCATTTACAATTTATCAATATATCAAAATTCAGATAAGCTGAAAATCAAGAACCTAGGCTTAATTGACGATTTGTATAAATGATGGATTACCTCCTGCTTGCATTATTCATGCCCTTCCTGGTTTGTTTATTCTGGTTCGTTGAATTGTTTTTTACATCAGGAGAAAACCGAAAAGCCAAAAAGCACCTTTCCTTTTTTATGATATGCGGCCTTTTTTCCTTTTTGGGCGGATTGCTCTATTTCAAGGAAATCTACAGCGTTTATGCCATTTTTTATGCCGGGATCCTGATTCTTTCCATTGCCCAGATTCCGGCACTGTATATATACCTGGTTTTTCTTACAGAATCCAGCCCGGAAAAAAAAATCTATTATAAACATTACGCCTTTCCGTTGATTGCAGGAATAGTTGTTATTTATTTTCATTACATTTATATATCCTATGAAGACCTGATAGCTGTAATAAACAATTATTTCATACCCCGGGAATTAAGCCATAAACAGAAAGTTGCCTATTATGCAGATCTGACATTGCGTAATGGTTTTGTTTTACTGGGTATATTCTACTTAATTCTTATTCACCTGAAAGTGAGAAAGCATTTTAGAAAGGTTCTGGATTATTACTCAGATGCTGAACCAAAAAAATTATCCTGGATAACCGTATCTACTGCACTGTATCTTATGTTTGTATTGATAGGGGCTACTCTTTTTAATTCTCAAAGCAACCCGGTGATATATAAAAACGAGATAATTATTTCGCTCCCATTTCTGATAATGGCCGTGATATTCTGGTATATCGGGTTCCTGGGCAACCGGCAGCAGGTGAATGTAATTCCTGCCATTGAGATGGAAGCCAAGCCACATTCCATTTTAACAGAAGCTTTAAGAAAAGACATGGTTGACAAAATAAAGCAAACCATAGAAAGGGATAAGCTATATCTGGATCCGGACCTGTGCCTCCCCGATCTGGCAAGGAAAGTCGGCACCAACAGGTATTATTTGTCAAAAATAATCAATGATGAATTCGGCATGAATTTCAATAATTATATCAATCAGTACAGGATTGCACAAGCGGTGGAGCTGATGGATAAACCGGATATCGGATGTTCCCTGGCAGATATTGCAACAAAATGCGGCTTTAACGTTTATGCCTCTTTTGTGAGGAGCTTTAAAAAATTCAAGAAAGAATCGCCGGATAAGTATATGCGAAACTACAGCCGGACCTGTGAAACCAGGCCCTGCCAGACTTAAAGACCCGCAGTTCGTTTATATTAAAACCAAACACGTCGCCCATGAACCTTTCATCCAATGTATATCGATTTGTGATCATTGCCGGAACCATCATGGTCATCGCACTTGTGGCGGTAATGATAAGGATGCCCGTCCGGTTGGACCGGGAGCGGGAGGGAGAAACCGTTACAGAGGTCCCGGAACTTGACGTGGTGGGACCCATGGCAGAACCCGGGGCAGGTGGCTGGAAGCCCCTGTTCAACGGCCATACCCTCGATGGCTGGAGAATAGCCAACTTCGGCCCGCAGGGCCCCGTCCACGTCAGGGACTCCTCAATAATTCTGAATTTCGGCGACGGAGCAACCGGGATTACCTGGGAAGGGGAATTCCCTGTTGTCAACTATGAAATATCGCTGGAAGCAATGCGGATTGGCGGGAACGATTTCTTTTGCGCGCTCACCTTCCCGGTAAATGATGAGCACTGCACCATGATAAACGGAGGCTGGGGAGGTGCGCTTGTAGGCATCAGCAGCATCGACGGAATGGATGCATCGGAAAACTTCACCCGCACCAGGCATATCTTTGAAAACGGCCAGTGGTACAATATCAGGGTGCGGGTAGAGCAGGATCTGATCCTCTGCTTTATTGACAATAATGAAGTCATCCGTGTGCCAACGGGCCCGCATTCCTTTTCCGTGAGATCGGAGGTCGGCCTTTCCCGGCCCCTTGGCATCGCCTCATGGCACACCACCGCGGCCCTGAGGAACATCAGGTTCCGGGAATTATAGTTACTGGAACAGGACCGTTCCCGGGAAACAAACGGATACAGGGTTTTGCCGCCGGGGTGATTTGTTGCCAGGCAATTGCATATCCGCCCGCAAGATGTTATTGTTTAACCAGCCTTTACAGTCCGGACGCTCCGGCAGC
>SKQJ01000126.1 GCA_007119075.1 Bacteroidales bacterium
GCAGCATTATCACCTTGTTGGTTATGGAAACCGTTCGAGTCCAGTCGCTCGAAAATCCACCGTAAGGCGTCATAAACAGGAAGATGATCGTATAAAGGAATACCCGGCCGGAATTCATGTTTGATGAGTTTGAAATGATAATTTATGCAGCGACAGATTGCTAAAAATAGCATTTTCTTCTTCAAAAACTGCATCCTTGCTCAAAGGCTTATTAAAATGTAACCCGTAGTAGTTTCATTCTTGCCATGCGTATGAAAAATGCCGCAGAAACTGAACGTATAGGCCCCTTCCGTATCAAATGAACAAAATGCTCCTTACTTTATACGGATTTACCACCGATAAAAACTTTATTTTATTTAATTTGGTCCCTTAACGAATGGCATAAATCGGGAGAAATAAAATCATCCCGGTTGCACTGCAACGACAAATACAGGTCTATTATAGCTTGGAGACGCTATAATTCGAACCTGAGAAGAAAGTTGCCAGAAAGAGTATTCGCTCAGGTTTCGTCAGCCATAAGGCCGGTATGGCTAAGTGAAAAATAAGTTAATAATTAACCCGGGATTAAAACTTTGTATGATTTGAAATTATCTGATCCTAATATTTCAATGCGGTTTAAGAGCCATTGTTTATTACCGGTCCTGACTGGCGGATTAATTGCTTTTTCCTGTTCTGCTCCCGAAAAAGAACCAAATGCACCTCCAAACATTATCTGGCTGGTTGCTGAAGATATAAGTCCTGTATTAGGCTGTTACGGCAATGAGTATGCCACTACTCCAAATATTGACCGGATGGCTTCCCGGGGAATGGTATATGATCTTGCGCTGACCACCGCACCTGTTTGCGCACCTATGCGCTCCACCCTGGTTACCGGATTATATGCGACGTCCCTGGGAACACATCATTTGCGATGTGAGATCCCAATGCCTGAAAATATCAGGACATTGCCCGAACTGCTAACGGCGCAAGGGTATTTTACAACCAACCGGGATAAAACTGATTATAATTTCGATCCCGAAGGAATGTGGGAACACTGGTCATCCGATTATGCTCCATGGCGTCACCGGTCAGAACAACAGCCTTTTTTTAGCTTTATCAACATCGGACCCTCTCACGAGGGGAGCGTCAATAATTTTAATAATTATAAAGAGCACGTAAAAGATTTGCCTGTCGAAAAATTTCATGATCCCGGTGAAGTCCCCCTTCCCCCTTATTATCCCGACAGCCCGAAAACACGGGAAATATGGGCTCATTATTTTGATATTCTGACAGTACTTGATAAGAATGTAGGAATGGTGCTGGATATGCTTGAAGACGATGGATTGATGGATGAGACCATTATATTTTTTATTTCCGATCACGGTTTCGGAATGCCCCGCTATAAACGATGGCTTTATAAAACCGGCATGCACGTGCCAATGGTGCTGCATGTTCCGGAAAAATACCAGCACCTGATACCCGGGTTCAAATCTGGTGGCAATTATGCAGATATGGTAAGCTTTATCGATTTACCGGCCACTGTTCTGAATCTGGCCGGAGCGGAAGTTCCGGATTACATGGAAGGCAAGCCTGTTATGGGCAAGGATCCTCAGCCATCCCGAAAGCTGGCTTTCGGCGCCCGTGACAGGGCAGATGACATGTATGAAATGTCGCGATCGGTGACCGATGGCCGGTATTTTTACGTCCGGAACTATATGCCGCATTTGGCTTATATTCAGCCCGGGTATATTTTTTCTGACGTTAAGGAATCTTTTAAAGAGCTGCGCCGATTGTACAAAAACGGACAAGTTAACGAAGAACAGGCTAAACTCTGGAACCCTAAGCCTGTAGAGGAATTGTACGATTGGAAAAACGATCCCTGGGAGCTCAATAACCTGGCAGACAATCCTGCTTACTCCGAAATCAAAAATAACCTGAAGAATGAGCTGCACGAATGGATGATCAATACCCGCGACCTGGGCCTGCTGCCTGAGGCTGAATATATGATCCGGTCCGAAGGTTCCACTCCGTATGAATATTCCCGCGAAAGCGGCGACTTCGAACCCCTGAAAATTCTGGAAACGGCCGAAATGATAGGCATATCCACTGAAGATCAATTTATTGATAAATTGAAGGACAAGGACAGCGGTGTCCGCTACTGGGCGGTAATAGGCCTGACCAACCTGGGAAAATTGAGCCCTGCAGCAATCGATGCACTGGATGGATTGCTGACTGATCCTTCACCTTCGGTTCAAATAGCTGCTGCCGAGGTTTTATGTTATAATAAAATTCCTGATAAGGCAATCGAGACTCTGGACAGATGGGTCCATGACGACCGTCCGTGGGTTGCATTGCAGGCAGCCCGCACTATTTTGCTTGTAGGCGAGAGCGCACGGCCCCTTATCCCGACAATGTATGATATACTCGAAAAAAACCGTGGAGGACCGGATTCACCCAGGAGGTTCAAGGATGGAAACTTTGCTGCTTTTACCAGCCGGGCACTTGAATGGGCGCTTCAGGAACTAGGGGAATGAGCAAGTGCATTCAATTGCGTCTAAATCAAGAAGTAGATGTGTCATTTGTACACACATCCTATATAAAACAACATAATGAAGCCCTCATCAACTTTCGACAGACAAGTCAAACTTCCCGTTATAAGGTCACAGATCAAAGCGGCGTCTTGTACGGCAATAACCCTTGGCGTGCTTCACCTGTCAGCTTGCACTTCCCCGGAGACAGGGGAAACCAGGCGCCCCAATGTCCTGTTTGCCATAAGCGATGACCAGTCTTTCGGGCACACAAGTTTTGAAGGCAGCAGGTTTATTAATACGCCGGCCTTTGACCGCATGGCAAGAGAAGGTGTCTTTTTTACCAGCGCCATAGCCCCTTCACCCGGATGCGCCCCTTCCCGGAGCGCACTGATAACCGGCCGCCACCACTGGCAAAACGAACAATCCGGCCAACATGGGTCATCCTGGATGAAAAAGCATGTGCCGTTTATCGATTTGCTCGATCAGAACGGCTATGTTACCGGTCGTACCGGAAAAGGGGTTGCCCCGTTCCGGTACGCAAGGGATGAAAATGATTCGTTGTGGCGGTCTACCAATGCCGGAGGCATTGCACACAGCATCATCCTTTACGAACATGGCTCTCCTGAAGATGAGCGACCTGCCGGCGGGATCAGCCCCATCAATTATTTCGAGAATTTTAAATATTTCATGGAGAACGTCCGTGAAGACGAACCTTTCTTTTCATGTACGGAGGACATGAAGCACACCGGGATTATGAAGAGGACTCATGGAAGAGAAGCGGCAAAAGGCTTGAAGATGTTGAAGTCCCCGGGTTTTTCCCGGATAACGGCATAATACGCGGAGATATGCTCGACTATGCGATTGAGGTTGAGTGGTTCGATCTGCACCTCCAGCGGATGCTTGCCTACCTGGAAGAAACAGGTGAGCTTGAGA
>SKQJ01000079.1 GCA_007119075.1 Bacteroidales bacterium
AACAGGGTTGAAGGCGGCATGGAGGCCTTTCGCGAGCTGAAGGTGCTGACGGACAGGTACACTCCTGAAAGGGCACAGGAGATCACATCGGTGCCTGCGGGCGATATAATCAAGGCCGCCGTCTGGTTTGCCGAAGCCGGAAGATCGATCGTGGCCACCGGCATGGGGCTGAGCCAGCAGGTGACCGGCACAAATAACGTATTCAGCCTTCTGAACATGCTGCTCATAACAGGCCATCTCGGGAAAGAGGGGTCGGGCATAAACCCGCCCCGGGGCCAGAACAATGTGCAGGGAGCATCCGATATGGGAACTTCACCTTTTACCTATCCGGGCTATATTCCCGTTTCTGACGATGAAAACCGGAAAAGGGTGGCTCAGATCTGGGGAGTGCCATACGAGTCGCTTTCCCCCGAAAGGGGACTCACCACCGTGGAGATAGTCCAGGCAGCCCATGCCGGAAAGATCAAAGGGATGTACATCATGGGGGAAAACCCCTTGCTCACCGATCCCAACCTGAACCATACCGAAGAGGCATTCAATAACCTTGATTTTCTCGTCGTACAGGATATTTTTCACACCGAGACCACCCCGTATGCCGATGTGATACTGCCTGCGGCCTCCTTTGCCGAGAAAAACGGCACTTTTGTAAACAGCGACCGGCGCGTTCTCAGGGTCCGGAAGGCGGTTGAGCCTCCCGGACAGGCACGGCAGGACTGGGAGATCATCCTGGAAATTGCCCGGAGAATGGGCAAAAGCATTGGCGGGTATGCCGGCGAGTCGGAAATTTTCGATGAAATTGCAGCCGCCACTCCAATGGTGGCAGGCATTTCTCATGCCAGGCTTGAAGAAAAGGGGATCCAGTGGCCATGCCCCTCGGCCGGCCATCCCGGTACGCCAACCCTTTTCCTGGAGAGATTCAACACCCCCTCTGGCAAGGCTACGCTTAATCCCGTTGAGCATGTTGAAGAGAAGGAGAAGGCTGATGATGATTTCCCCCTGATACTTAACAGCGGTCGCATACTGTACCAGTATCACACCGCCACCATGTCCAGGCGCAACAAGCCGCTGAATGATTTTGAAAATGAGGCGTATGTGCTCATGCACCCTGAAGATGCAGCACGATTCAGCCTGTCCGACGGCGCCCGGGTGAGGCTCACCAGCCGCAGAGGGAAACTGGAAACCAGTCTGCGCATAAGCGATGAAGTTTCGCCCGGAGAAATGTTCATGCCTTTCCATTACAGCGAATCGGCCGTGAACCGCCTTACCAGGGACGAGCTGGATCCTCATTCAAAGATCCCTCCGTTTAAGTATTCCGCCTGCCGGGTAGAGAGCTTGTGAAGGGTGGAATCAGTGCCGGTGGCACTGATTCTGTCAGAAGCCTGCCGGGTAGAGAGCTTGTAAAGGGTGGAGTCAGTGCCGGTGTCACTGATTCTGTCAGAAGCCTGCCGGGTTTTGAGCATTTGATGGACGAGTGCCGGTGGCACTGATTCCGAAGCCTGCCGGGTTTTGAGCATTTGATGGGCGAGTGCCGGTGGCACTGATTCCGAAGCCTGCCGGGCAGCTTCTCAGGTCATTTGTCATACTTTAAGAAGAAAATAATGTATAGTTTTGACGCCGGACAAATGTCCGGTTTTTTAAAACTATTTGTATGGATTCAGCGGAAATAAAGGAATTTTTAAAGGAGATCGAGCTTTTCAGGGAGCTCGATAATCCGGAATTCGAAGCGCTCAACCGGTCGGTTTCAACAAAACTGATCCCGAAAGGCTCTTTCCTTTTTCAGGAAAATGCTCCGAGAACAAACATATTTCTTATTTACAGCGGCGAAGTGGAACTGTTCAAGCGCACACCTTTCGGCGTGGAGAAGCGCCTGACTTATTTCAGCCGCGGCGATTTCCTTGGAGAAGGATCGTTCGGAAGCAACTCGCCCCATTCGACTACTGCAAGGGCTCTTATTGAAACCAGCGTCCTGGTGATTGACAAGGAATTTTTCCTTGAGAACAGCTCAGCGGCGTTGAAAATATTTTCCAATATTGCCAGGGTGATGTCGCGACGGATGCGCAACGCCAACAACAGGATTATCGATGTCGGTGCTCAGTATGAGTCCGGCCGCACAAGGAAGGAAAAGGATCTTTTGGGCGAAAGAAACGTTCCGTACGAGGTTTACTACGGGATACAGACTCTCAGGGGAATCGAGAATTTCAATATTAGCGGGATAACCCTGAACTTTTATCCGTTGCTGATCAATGCCCTTGCAATGGTCAAAATGGCTGCCGCAAAGGCCAATTATGACCTGGGACTTCTTGACAAGTCGGTCTGCGATGCCATCGTAAGAGCTTGCAATGAAATAAGGAACGGCAAATTCCACAGTAACTTTACCATTGACATGATGCAGGGAGGAGCCGGCACCTCCACAAACATGAATGCCAATGAGGTAATAGCCAACCGGGCCCTTGAGATCATGGGACATGAAAGGGGGGATTACCGGCACTGCCATCCCAATAACCACGTAAACCTTTCCCAGTCAACCAACGATGCCTATCCCACTGCTATAAAAATAGCCATTATAAACAGCAATAAAACACTTATCGGGGTTCTCACTCAGCTTATTGGTTCTTTCCGGCAGAAAGGCAACGAATTTTCTGAAGTGATCAAGATGGGCAGGACCCAGCTCCAGGATGCCGTGCCCATGACCCTGGGCCAGTCATTCGAAGCCTATGCCACCACCCTTGATGAGGAGATCATGCGGCTCGATGAAAATGCAAAGCTCTTCCTGGAAGTCAATATGGGCGCCACGGCCATAGGAACCGGAATTAATTCCGATCCGGAATATGCCGGCAAAGTGATACAGCACCTCCGGGCGGTGACGGGTTTGAAAATCGTCAATGCGCACAACCTTGTAGAGGCCACCCAGGATACGGGCGCATTTGTCATGTATTCTTCCGCCCTTAAGCGTACGGCAATCAAGCTCAGCAAGATATGCAACGATCTCAGGCTCCTGTCTTCCGGTCCCCGGGCAGGCCTGAACGAGATCAACCTGCCCCCGATGCAGCCGGGTTCATCGATAATGCCCGGCAAGGTGAATCCGGTAATACCCGAGGTGGTCAACCAGATAGCTTACAGGGTTATCGGCAATGATCTGACTGTCAGCCTGGCCGCAGAGGCCGGCCAGCTGGAGCTGAATGTGATGGAACCGGTAATTGCCCAGAGCATCTTCGAATCGGTCGAGATGCTCAAGAACGGCATGTTCACGCTTAAAACACGCTGCATCGACGGAATCACTGCCAATGCAGGACACTGCAGGGACCTTGTGCTGAACAGCATCGGACTGGTAACTGCCCTTAACCCGGTGCTCGGCTATGATGCCTGTACCATGCTTGCCAGGGAAGCCCTTGAAACGGGTCGCGGAGTTTACGAGCTGGTGCTTGAAAAGAAGCTGCTGAC
>SKQJ01000401.1 GCA_007119075.1 Bacteroidales bacterium
GAATAATCAACGGCATCAAATCGGGACTGGAGGCTGAAATGGAAGACCATATTCAGCGGTGGAACTCTCCCCTTTCCTTCGATGACTGGGAGAGCAATGTCGAAGAAATGATAAAATTTGCCCTTGAGCGTCCTTCTTTCCAGCGTGACCATATCCGGGAATACTTCAACCTTGGCGACGATGTAAGCATTACTGTTTCCGTGGAAGATCCGGTCCATGGTTTCATAAGGGTGAACACCCTCGATATCCTGCCTTCGACCCCCGGGATCCCGGATGATCCATATCCGTGGACCGGGGAATATTTCCATGGGGTACCGTTAAGGATCGAGGCAGTGCCAGCCAGGGGTTACCGGTTCAGCCACTGGTCCGCCGGCGACTCCCGGGATGAGAGCGTGCTGACGATAACACCCGTCGAAGATATTGCCCTGAAAGCCGGTTTTGTCAAAATAGAGGAACTGCCGGTGATCAGCTACTGGTTCTTTGATACGGATCTGCCTAACGATACCCCCCTGGAAAGCATAGAGCCCTTTTACAGCAGACATGAAAACACTCTCCTGACATATACATCCTCACTCGAGGGTTACCCCTTTCATGAGGAGCATGAATACTGGCGGAGGGCATCGCTCGAAAGAAGAAATGCCCCCACAGATATAAACTACCTCGAAGAACTGAATAATGATCTCCCGTTCGACGATTCCGGCATGCGGGGAATACAGGTAAGGCAGCCGCTGGCTTCAGGCAGCAGGGAAAACACCATGATATTCCACCTGCCAACCACCGGACACGAGGATATTGAATTCAGGTTTGCAGCAATGGATGAGGGTGCGGCAGAAACACTCTTAATCGATTATTCGGTTGCCGCAGACGGGCCGGAATGGACCGTTGCGGGGCTTGAAAAAAGCTCTCCCGTCATTCTGGAAACATACCAGTATTACCTGCTGGATTTTTCATTCCTTGCAGAAGCAAACAACAATCCTGATTTCAGGATCCGGATCAGGTTTGATGGCGACAACCTGTTTGCCGATGAGGGAAACAGGGTTACCTTCAATAATTTCAGCCTTCATGGCGAACCTTCCGCTACTTCCGGTTTTCAGGAGCCTTACCGGGACCATCACGGGATTAAGGTATATCCCAATCCGGCCTCTGATATCCTCCGTATTGAATTCGGAAGCGAAACTTTTGAAATTGCCGCTATTTCGCTGGTCAGCTCCGGAGGAAACATCGTCGCTGAAAAAACTATTTTTCCCGCAGATGGCCGCGAGATCCTCATGAGCCTGGACGGCATCGGGCCGGGTATTTACCTGGTCAATATCAGGTTCGGGCAAAACAGCGTCACAAGGAGGGTTGTTGTTTTTTAGGGATCCCTGGGGGGCTCCGCGAGTGCTCAGCTCCACGCACACAATGCGGGAAGCTCCGGCCTCGCCTGGCCTGACTGGCAACCGGCTTGCCCCGGCCTTTATCAGTAAACAAGTTCTAAAGCACATAAAATGGTTAAAGACAAAAGTCAGGAACAGCAGGTTTATACCGCGGCAGGCGTGATGTCGGGGACATCGGTCGATGGATTGGATATGGCGCTCTGCAGATTCTCGGTTTCCTCCGGAAGATGGAAATACGATATCATCAAAACCGCAGCTGTGCCTTATGATAGCGGATGGGGCCGCCGGCTCGAAGGGGCAATGGAGCTCGGGGGACTCGAACTGATGATGCTCCACAGGGATTTCGGCCGTTTTACAGGGGAAATGCTGAACGAGTTTCTTGAAGATGCCCGCGAAAAGCCCGGCATCGTTGCATCCCACGGCCATACGGTATTCCATCAGCCGGAGAAAGGACTCACCCTCCAGATTGGCGACGGGGCGGAAATAGCTGCAATTACGGGGATTGCCACGGTATCTGATTTCAGGAGGCTGGACGTTGCTCTCGGGGGACAGGGAGCGCCGCTGGTTCCCATTGGAGATGAGCTGCTCTTCGGGCAATATACGTATTGCCTTAACCTGGGAGGGTTCGCTAACGTTTCCTTCCGCGAAAGCGGCAAAAGGGCAGCCTTTGATTTGTGCCCGGCAAACATCGTGCTTAACAGGCTTGCCCGGGATCTGGGTCACGAATACGATGACGGGGGGAGGCTGGCCCAAACCGGGTCAGTGGTCGAAAGTCTGCTGAACGCACTTGAAAGCCTTGGTTATTACCGGATGGAAGGGCCGAGATCGCTCGGCCGGGAATGGGTGGAAAAGGAGTTCATGCCAGTCCTTGAAAAATTTGATGTGCCGGCAGCGGATAAGCTGAGAACGGTCTGCGAACATATTGCCCTGAGGATTGCATCGGTCGCCGGTGCAGCTGACGGACCAGGCAATGGCCTCCCGCAGGGGAAGAGCACCAACATGCCTCCCCGGGCCGGAAATAACGCGGTGGCTCCCTCCCGGCAGCCGCTTCTCCCTCCTCCTTCCGGAAGCCAGAAAAAGCGGCGCTCTATCCTTATAACCGGCGGCGGTGCAAAAAACGATTTCCTTGCAGGCCTGATTTCGCGAATGGCACCCCATGCCGACACATTCATTCCTGACGAGACACTGGTGGATTTTAAGGAAGCAATTATTTTCGCCCTGCTGGGAGTGCTAAGGATAAGGAACCAGGTGAACTGTCTTTCTTCCGTTACGGGAGCCCGCCATGACAATTCAGGAGGAACCGTATTCAAATCGCCCGGCCGGGTATAATTATTATTAATTATTAACGGGGGATTTGACGGTTTGAAAAAAAAACAGTAATATTGCAGCCGATTTCAGATACACCAAAATAAATATCTTAAAATTTTCAGGATGAACTTAATGAACGTGGTGGAAAAAGAATACGAAAAAAAGAAAGACCACCCAAAATTCAATAGCGGCGACACTGTCACGGTACATTACAGGATCGTTGAAGGAAACAAGGAACGTATACAGCAGTTCAGGGGCGTTGTGATTCAACGCAAAGGAAGCGGACTGACCGAAACCTTCACCGTCAGGAAAATGTCGGGAAATGTCGGTGTGGAAAGGATATTCCCTGTTCAGTCACCTTTTATTGAGAAAATTGACATCAACAAGATGGGCCAGGTTCGCCGGGCTAAAATATTCTATCTCAGAAAGCTGACCGGAAAAAGAGCCAGGATCAAGGAAAAAAGGTTTATTCAAACTAATAAAGGTTAACAAAAAGCCCGGCCTGGCCGGGTTTTTTTGTGCCCCGCCCCCGAAGAGGGTGCAGCCGGTGACTGTTGTCCGATCAGTTTGACCGGCCTACAATTTATATAAATGCCGTAAAACCCACAAGTCCTTTTAGCTTGTGCTAATGGGTAGTTCACTCCAGCCTTTCAGCTTCCCTCCTTGCTTCTTCAATCACATTTCGGGCCTTTTCATCGGCTTCTCTTCTGAGTTTATCGGCATTTTCACCGGCTTCCCTTCTTACGGCATCGGCC
>SKQJ01000299.1 GCA_007119075.1 Bacteroidales bacterium
AAGGCGATTCGGCAAGCGGGTCTATCACAAAATCGCGCGAGGTAAACACCCAGGCCGTGTTCAGCCTGAAAGGCAAGCCGCTGAACACATATGGCCTGACCAAAAAGATAGTATATGAGAATGAGGAATTCAACCTGCTCCAGGCGGCCCTGAATATCGAAGACGGCATCGAGGAATTGCGGTACAACAACGTTGTTATTGCCACTGATGCCGATGTTGACGGCATGCATATCCGCCTGCTGCTGATAACTTTTTTCCTGCAGTTCTTTCCCGATCTTATCAGGAACGGGCACCTGTACATCCTCCAGACCCCGCTTTTCAGGGTGCGCAACAAAAACAGGACGATTTACTGCTACAGCGAATCAGAAAAGGAAAAGGCAAAAAAGAAGCTTGGCAACAAGCCCGAGATAACCAGGTTCAAGGGGCTGGGCGAAATATCGCCCGATGAGTTCAGGCATTTTATCGGCAAGGATATGCGCCTCGAGCCGGTTCAGCTGAAAAGGGAAGACATGGTTGCCGATATGCTTGCTTTTTATATGGGGAAAAACAGTCCGGAAAGGCAGGAATTTATAATCGAAAACCTGCGCGTAGAGGAAGATGTTGTTGAACCCGAATCAATGTAACGACTGCAAGAAGAATCAATGGAAGAACAGGAAAAATTAAACGGCGCTAACGGGAACATGTCCGAAAACGGCAACGGAACCTCCCGGGAGAATGATTTTCCCAAGATCATCCAGCTGTCGGGCATGTACAAGGACTGGTTTCTTGATTATGCCTCATATGTAATCCTCGAACGGGCAGTGCCTCATCTGCATGACGGATTGAAGCCGGTGCACAGGCGGATACTTCATGCCATGAAAAGGCTCGATGACGGGCGCTACAACAAGGTGGCCAATATTATCGGCTATACCATGCAGTACCATCCGCACGGGGATGCCTCCATAGGCGATGCGCTGGTGCAGCTCGGGCAGAAGGATCTGCTTATCGACACCCAGGGTAACTGGGGGAACGTGCTCACCGGCGACGGCGCCGCGGCATCGCGCTATATAGAGGCAAGGCTTTCGCCGTTTGCCCTGGAGGTGGTTTTCAATCCGAAAACCACCAAGTGGATACTCTCCTATGACGGCCGGAACAAGGAACCCCTTACCCTGCCTGTTAAATTCCCCCTTCTTCTGGCACAGGGCGTCGAGGGCATTGCCGTTGGACTGGCTTCAAAAGTCCTGCCCCACAATTTCAATGAGCTCCTGGATGCATCCATCGCCCACCTGCAGGGGAAGGATTTTGAGCTCCTGCCTGATTTTCCGGGCGGAGGCATGGCCGACTGTTCCCGTTATAACGACGGGCTCAGGGGCGGGGCTGTCAGGGTGAGGGCCAGAATTGCGAGACTGGACAAAAAAACCCTGGTAATAAACGACATACCATTTGGCAAGACCACGGGAACGGTGATCGACTCGATACTGAAAGCCAACGAAAAGGGGAAGATAAAAATCAGGAAGATCGACGACAATACCGCCGACAAGGTGGAGATACTGGTGCACCTGAGTCCCGGCATTTCGCCCGACAAGACCATAGACGCCCTGTATGCCTTTACCGATTGTGAGGTTTCCATCTCACCCAATTCCTGCGTCATAGAGGATGACAAGCCACGCTTTCTGGGAGTCAGGGAAATGCTGAGGATAAGCACCGGCAACACCGTCAGCCTGCTCCGGAAGGAGCTGGAAATAAGGCTGGCCGAGCTGGGAGATGACTGGCACATGTCATCGCTTGAGAAGATATTCATCGAGAACCGGCTATACCTGAGCATTGAGCAATGTGAAACCTGGGAGTCGGTGCTGGAAACGATCGACAGGGAGCTCGCGCCCTTCAAGCCCTTGCTGCAGCGGCCGGTTACCCGGGATGACATTGTCAGCCTGACCGAGATAAAGATAAAAAGGATATCGAAATATGATTCCTTCCGGGCTGACCGTCATATAAAATCGGTTGAGCAGGAAATGGAGGAGGTCAAAAACCACCTTGCCAACCTGATCCCGTTTGCCATAAATTATTTCCGGCAGATCAAAAGGAAGTACGGCCAGGGCAGGGAAAGGAAGACCGAGCTTCGCAATTTCGATACGATCGAAGCCACAAAGGTCGCGGTCGCCAATGAAAAGCTTTACGTGAACCGGTCGGAGGGCTTTGCCGGGACCGGATTGAAAAAGGATGAGTATGTATGCGACTGCTCCGATATCGACGACCTAATAGTCTTCCGGCAGGACGGGACCTATATGGTCGCAAGGGTTGCCGAAAAGCTTTTCGTGGGGAAGAACATAATCCACATTGCCGTATTCAAAAGGAATGACAAGCGTACGATCTATAACATAGTATACCGCGACGGACAAAGCGGGAACACCATGATGAAGCGGGCTCCCGTAAGCTCGATCACCCGCGACCGGGAATACGATATGACCCGGGGAACCAGGAATTCACGGGTCCTTTATTTCAGTGCAAACAACAACGGCGAGGCCGAGGTGGTCAGGGTCTATCTCAAGCCCAGGCCCAGGCTGAAAAACCTGGTTTTCGAGCTTGATTTCGGAACCCTGGCGATCAAGGGAAAAAATTCCATGGGGAATATTCTCACCAAACACCCGGTGCATAAAATAGTGCTCAAGGAGAAAGGTGTCTCCACCCTGGGAGGCGCCCGCCTCTGGTTTGATGAGGATATTAACCGGCTTAACTGCGACGGCAGGGGCAAATACCTTGGCGAGTTCAATACCGGCGACCGCATCCTGGTGGTAACCGCGTCAGGAAAATTCCGCCTTTCCGGGTTTGATGTTTCCGGCCATTTCGAGGATGACATACTGCTGATCGAAAAATATCTCTACAATAAGGTCTTTTCTGCCGTGTACCTGGACGGAGAGAAAAATCTTCATTATGTGAAACGGTTCACTTTTGAAAATGCTGAAAATCTTGTCAGCTTTATCGGCGATCATGCCGGTTCGCGGCTGGTCCGGCTTACCGAGGTCGACTATCCCCGGCTTGAGGTAAAATTCGGCGGCAAGAACAAGGGACGGAACAGTGAAATTATCGAGGTGGCCGATTTCATAGGCATAAAAAGCTTTAAGGCAAGAGGCAAAAGGCTCACCATGTATGAGGTTTCGCTTGTTTCGGAACTTGAGCCCCTTGTAAAGCCGGAAGAGAAAAATGAAAAAGGCCGGGCAGATGAGCCTTTTGAGCTTGATGAGCCCGGCAAGGGCCAGATGAAGCTTGAACTGTAGCATCCCTTAAAAAAGGCGTACTTACGTCAAACAAAAATCTGGATTGTGCTGATTTTTCTTATCGGATTCATGGGCAGCGGAAAGACTACGGCAGGAAAATTGCTCGCCGGGAGGCTGGACTATGAATTTGTCGACCTCGATGTTCTTATCGAGGAAAGGGAAAAGATGGCAATAACCCGGA
>SKQJ01000199.1 GCA_007119075.1 Bacteroidales bacterium
CCGATGGTATTATCGGCCCCGATAAGCGAGGGAGCAAGGTTCACTGCATCCTGAAAAATAATGCTCAAAGGCCGTTCGGCCGACTCAATTAGCGAATATGCCAGATCAGGCACATTTTTCACATAATTGACAATATTTGCAGGGTCGTCAATCAAAATAAGCATTTGCCGGGTGTCTTCCCTTTTTTTTATTTTAAACACTTTTCTTACTGCAGCATCGTCAGTGGCGTCACATCCTACGCCCCATATAGTGTCAGTCGGGTATAATATAGTCCCGCCCCTGTGCAGTGTCTCGAGTGCCATTATCAAGTCATCTTCCATTTCGCAGTTTTTTAATTTCATAAAACCCGCCTCCGTTAGTGCCTGAGCCCTCGAGAAGAGCTGTGGCTCCTCCTCCGGCCAAATTCGGCAGCAGGCGGAATGATCACATTATTGACCTGTAAACATCCATTAATTGGTCTGCTATCAGGTCATGCCGAAAGTTCGCCGCATGACGCAGTCCGCCATCGATCATTTTTTTCCTCAGTTCGGTACCGGACAGCACATTGCTGATGGAGACGGCAAGCTCCTCGTTGTTATGAGGATCAACATAGAGGCTGTCGGGCCCTCCCGTTTCTCCGAAACAGCTCCCCCGGCTGGTGATGACCGGTGTGCCGGAACTGAGCGCCTCGAGTATCGGTATGCCAAAACCCTCATATAGCGAGGGATAAACAAAAAGCGCAGCCATCTGGTATATCGCCGCGAGCTCTTCTGTCGGCACATTTTCAAGGAACAGTACATTTCCCATTCCTGAAGAATGGATCGTATCGCTTACTGTTTTGATATAGCCTGTTTTTTTCCCTACAACCACAAGCATTGTGTCGATCTTTCCCAGGTGCATGGCCCGGATCACGGAAGGCAGGTTTTTCCTGGGCTCGATAGTTCCTACGGAAAGGATGAAATTCCCGGGCAAACCGTACTTGTTCCTTACGCGGGCTCTGAAGTGTTCATCGGCAGTGCGGTAAAACAGACGGTCGCATGTCTGGTAGACCACTTTGACGCCAGAGGGGTCGATATCAAGAAATTCAAGGATATCTTCCCTGGTTTGCCGGCTTATTGCAATGATGACATCGGCATTTCTGCAGCTATGGGCTATTTTCTGCCTGTAGATGAACCTGTTGGTGGCTGAGAACAACCGGGGATGCCGGTAGGGGATCATATCATGAATGGTTACCGCCTTTTTGACCGGCGAGCTGTGCATGCCAATGGGCAGATCATGGCTCAGTCCGTGATACAAATCAACGCCGTCCCTGACAAGCATCCCCGAAAGGGCGAAGGTCCTCCAGCAGGGGCCGCAATGTTTTCCGATCCAGGATTCAGGTTTTTTTATCCGGCTTCCTTCAGGGAGCCTGAAATCCAGTCTCCCGTTTATCCGGGGAGTATAAAGCAGGTACTGGTTGCCGGGAAAACGTTCTCCGAGCAATTGGATAGTGTTGCGGCTGTAGTTGCCCAAACCGCTGGTATTATTGAAGGCCCGCTTGGCATCAAACCCGATTCTCATCCGCATGGATTTTTATATCACACCGGGACATTGTACTCCCTGAGCGCATCATTCAGGGATGTTTTCATGTCGGTCGACTTTTTCCTTTTTCCAATGATGAGGGCACACGGCACGTGGTAAACACCTGCGGGAAACTTTTTCGGGAAAGTTCCCGGTATTACCACCGATCCCGGGGGTATGCGCCCGCGTGTCTCCTCCGGCTCAACGCCGGTAACATCAATTATCCGGGTCGACATGGTCAGAACGACGTTTGCCCCGAGAACTGCCTCCCTCTCAACCCTGACGCCTTCAACCACGATACAGCGCGAACCTACGAAACAATTGTCTTCTATTATCACCGGTGCAGCCTGGACGGGTTCAAGCACCCCCCCGATCCCGACGCCGCCGCTCAGATGGACGTTCTTGCCGATCTGGGCGCAGGAGCCTACGGTGGCCCATGTATCCACCATGGTATTTTCGTCCACCCAGGCCCCTATATTGACGTATGAAGGCATCATGATCACTCCCCTGCCAAGAAATGAGCCGTAACGGGCTATGGCATGCGGAACAACCCTGACGCCCATTTCAGGATATCCTTTTTTAAGCTTCATCTTGTCATGGAATTCCAGGGGCCCTGCTTCGGTTACCTCCATTTGCCTTATGGGGAAATAGAGAATTACAGCTTTTTTTATCCAGTCATTTACTTTCCATCCGTTATCAGAGGGTTCCGCCACCCTTAACCGGCCATGATCAAGATCGTCTATGACCGATTCGATGCACCGGACGGTTTCCCTGCCTGACAGCTGCTCCCTGTTTTCCCATGCCTGTTCTACGATTTTCTTGCGGTTGTCCATTTTTGTACCCGTTTTTTCTTTTGATATTCGGTTACTGCAAATATACGTGATTACAGGAGAAAGATACCTGAAGTCGGGTGGAAATAGACATGGGATCCGGAGAAATATGCGTGGAATTTCCGGGAAACTGACCATTGAAATTGGACTCCCGGTTTTTGATATTATCTTTGTTTTTGTTTAATTGCGACAACCGAACTATAGAAATTATATTCGTACTGTTCTGCTTGAAGTCCGTTTAATTGGCAGTGAATCTGATAAATATATGGATATACCACGATGGAAAGATGTTCTGGAAGCCCATGTCCGAATCAGTTCCCTGGTGAGGCGCACGCCTGTTTTTTGTTCTTCATCGATCAATAAGCTTACCGGAAGTGTGATATTTTTCAAATGCGAGAATTTTCAGAGGGCCGGTGCCTTTAAATACCGTGGTGCCACCAATGCTGTTTTCTCCCTTGCTGAAGGTGATGCCAAAGCCGGCGTTGCTACCCATTCATCAGGAAATCATGGTGCCGCCCTTGCCCTTTCTGCAAGCAAAAGGGGTATCCGGGCCTATATAGTGATGCCGTCTAATGCACCAAAAATCAAAAAGGAGGCCGTAGCTGCTTTCGGTGCCGAAATTACATGGTGCGAGCCCTCCCTCCAGGCCAGGGAGAGCGCCCTGGCCGAAGTGCTGGAACGAACCGGCGCCCTGTTTATTCATCCCTATAATGATTTCAGGGTTATATGCGGACAGGCATCGGCGGCTAAAGAGCTGCTCGAGGAAATTGAAAAGCCTGATATTATCATGGCGCCCGTAGGCGGAGGCGGATTGCTGAGCGGAACGGCGATCTCCGCAGTGAACCTCGCACCTGGCACCCGGGTAATCGGTGCTGAACCAATGAACGCCGACGACGCCCATCGTTCTCTCAAAACCGGGATATTGCAGCCGTCCGTCAATCCGGATACCATAGCCGACGGACTGCTTACCTCCCTGAGCCCGCTCACTTTTGAAATTATCAGGAATAATGTGGATGATATCCTTTGCGCCAGTGAAGAAAGCATCGTCCGGGCAATGCG
>SKQJ01000313.1 GCA_007119075.1 Bacteroidales bacterium
TAAAACAAAAAAGCATTAGACTTAGTTTAAACGCCGTGCATCATATTAATATTTCAGGAGAGGGCTCGCCGGAGTGATTTTAATTTGCATGTCCCTTCCGGGGAAAGCGCCCCTGGGGGTACCTCACGGATTTTATCCAGGCCCGTATGTCCCTTCCGGGGAAAGCGCCCCTGAGGGTACCTCACGGATTTTATCCAGGCCCGTATGTCCCTTTCCGCGGAAGCTGTCCGGTTTATCCCGGTCCACAGGCGGGGTCTTAGCCTGATCGTCCCTTTCCGCGGAAGCTGTCCGGTTTATCCCGGTCCACCAGTCGGTCTTATTCCGTCTGCCCCTGCCCGGCCGTAATATATTTCTGCAGGATAATTCCCGCAACAATCAGAAGCAGTCCCCCGAAAGTTGTAAAATAAATCTCTTCCCCGACCACCAGCGAAATAAACAACAATGAAAAAAAAGGGGTGATATAGATCAGATTGCTCACCTTGTCGGACGAAGCTGCGTACTGCAGCGCCTTGAGCCAGAAAACAAATGTGAACCCCATTTCGAACAGTCCTATATAAATGCCCCCTGCAATTCCCGGCAGATTGAAAGCCCATGCCCCGGGGATAAATATCATCGTGAAAGTGATATAAAAAGAGGCAAAAAAGAAACACAAAAAAAGCTTTATCACTTCGTTCCTGGTGTCCCTTACATTATAGATCCAGAACAATGCCCACAGAACAGAACTCCCCAGGGCAAGCATGACCCCGAAGGGATCGGAGAAACCGGGAGAAAAGGGCGCTCCCTGGGATGAAATCAGGTAGACCCCGCAAAAGCTGATAACCATCGCGCCGATGCTGCCTATGGGAATTTTTTGATTCAGCAGCGGGATCGAAAGAACAACCAGCATCAGAGGCCATGTAAAGTTAAGAGGCTGGGCCACCTGTGCGGGAAGCAGCGAATAAGCCTTGAGAAGCACGATGTAATAAAGGAAAGGATTCAAAAGGCCCAGAATGGCAGATCGGGTCAGTTGATCCCGGGTAGTAAGCCTTAGCAGATACAGGTTCCTCTGAAAAAGTATTACCAGGAACAGTGCGATGCAGCTGGTCAGTGTGGCCGCAAAGGTTATCTGGATAAAATCAATATGGCCGAGCGTCAGCTTGAAGGCAGAAGCGGCAGTCGACCAGAACAATACGGCGAGTCCGGCAAAAATATAAGCCCGCAGGGGATTCTTCAGATGCTGTCCGCCCTCCATGACACAATCACAGGGAAATAGCTTCAAACCCGGTATAGGGAACCAGGGCAGGCGGTATATGAATGGCTTCGGGTGACTGGTTGTTTTCAAGGAGCGCGGCCATGATACGCGGCAATGCAAGAGCGCTGCCGTTAAGGGTATGGGCGGGACGTATGTTTTTTCCGTCTTCATCCCTGTATCGCAGCATCATCCTGTTCGACTGGAAAGATTCGAAGTTTGAGACCGAGCTGACCTCGAGCCACTTTTGCTGAGCCGCGGAAAAGACTTCGAAATCATATGTTTTTGCAGCATGAAAACTCATGTCTCCCCCGCACAGGAGCAGTATCCGGTAAGGAAGGCCGAGCAGCTTTACAAGCCCTTCCACATACGAGGTCATGTTTTCCAGGGTCTCATAAGATCTGTCAGGATGCTGGATCTCCACAATCTCCACCTTGTCAAACTGGTGAAGCCTGTTAAGCCCCCGGACATCCTTTCCGTACGAACCGGCTTCCCGCCGGAAACACGGAGTATATGCAGTGAGGCGCCGCGGGAGGTCCTTGTATGAAAGTATCTCATCCCGGTAAATATTTGTAAGAGGCACCTCGGCGGTCGGTATGAGATACAGGTTATCTTCATTTATATAATACATCTGCCCCTCCTTGTCGGGAAGCTGGCCGGTTCCGAAAGCCGATGCCTCATTAACGGCAATGGGCGGAATTATCTCGGTATAGCCGGCCCTGGCGGCAGAATCAAGGAACAGGTTGATAAGCGACCTTTGCAATTTAGCAGCCTTTCCTTTGTAAACCGGAAAGCCTGCTCCGGTGATTTTGCTGCCCAGCTCAAAATCGATAATATCATATTTTCTGGCCAGCTCCCAATGCGGCAGGGCCCCGGGCTGGAGCTCCGGCATTTCCCCTCCCTGCCTTACAAGCAGGTTGTCTTCAGGCAGTTTTCCCTGTGGCACGGATTCATGGGGAAGATTGGGCAGCTGCAACAACAATTCCTTTACCCGGGCTTCAATATCGGCGAGTTCCGGCGACAGCCGCTTTATCTCTTCCTTGAGTCCGGCTGACCGGTCCCTGGCCTCTTCGGCTTCGGCTTTTTTGCCCTGCTGGTAATAGGTCCCTATCTGTTTTGAGAGCTTGTTGAATGCCGACTGACTCGTATCCAGGTGCGCCTGAAGCTGCCGTCGTTCCGAATCAAGGCCGGCGAGCCGTTCTACAATTGCGGAGGCATCAAAATTTTTGACCTTCAGGCGATCAATGATCACATCAGGATTTTCTGCAATAATTTTGAGTGACAGCATAGGCAGGAGAATTTTGAATTGCGTTGGTCAAAAATAAAAATCTCCTGAGAATTCCTGCAGAACAGCGCAGTTTTTCAGGAGATGAATTTTTATTGCCGGACGTTCTTTCAGGTCTTCGGTTCGACAGAAATAAAGGATTTATCCCCTTTTCTCCTTCTGAAAACCACTTTGCCGTCGATCAGGGCGTAAATCGTGTGATCCTTGCCCATGCCCACATTCAGTCCGGGATGGTGTTTTGTGCCCCGCTGGCGAATAATAATATTTCCTGCCCTGCAATTCTCACCGCCGAATATTTTTACGCCGAGCCGTTTGCTTTCTGATTCACGACCGTTCCTTGAACTTCCAACTCCTTTCTTATGAGCCATTTCAGTAAATTTTTAAAAATAGTTACAATACAATGTCTTCAATTTGTATGCGGGTCAGGTACTGACGGTGACCGTTAAGCTTCTGATATCCCTTCCTTCTTTTCTTTTTGAATACCAGAACCTTGTCTCCTTTCAAATGAGAAAGGATACGGGCCTTTACAACGGCATTCTTGATACCGGGCGCTCCTACATCGACCTTGCCGTCATTTTCAACAAGCAATACCTTGTCCAGATCAATCGTTGAACCCTCCTCACCCTCAAGGCGGTTAACATAAAGCTTGCTGTCCTTTTCCACCTTGAACTGATGGCCTGCTATTTCAACTATTACATACATTATCCGATAAATTACTGTGATCATTAATATTGGGAGTGCAAAAATAGAAAAGATTAATCTAAATACAAATTTTTGCCGGCAATTAATTTTATAAATGCCGTAAAACCCACAAGTCTTTTTAGCTTGTGGGATGTAAGGCATATTTTAACCTTGCGAAAGAATATACTGATGGACTGTTTCGGGGCTTGCCTCACCAATAGAACATGCGAA
>SKQJ01000319.1 GCA_007119075.1 Bacteroidales bacterium
AAGGTTCCCTGGTATCGGGAATAAATCCCCGACCGTCAAGCTCCAGCATTTCAGACCAGTCCGGCGACATACGATAAACAGAATAACCGGGAGAATTGACAAGAGCACTTAACCGTTCCTCACTTTTGCGCAATGCTTCTTCTGCACCGGCTCTCACCATTGCGCCCCGGATACGTTGGGCCACCTTTTCGAGCAGTATGATTTCATCCTCTGTCCACCGGCGGGGAGCGGACTGGCAGACGGTTATAATGGCATGCAGCTTTCCGGCCTTTATCAGCGGCACGCCAATACCTGCCCTTACCTTGATAGACTCCAATGCAGCTTTTGTATTTTCAGCAAGCACCGTATCCTTGCGGATATCGTTTATGACAACGGTTTTTCCGTCGAAAAACACTTCAAGCAGCTCCGGGGCAAACTCTGAAATTTTCACCGATCCCTCCAGGGATGGTACATCTTTGAAATAACCTTTTTGTGTAAGCAGCGTATTGCCGTCTGGCAGCACCTCCGCGAAACAGGCACTGTTAACCTCCAGGTGCGGGCCCAGCAGTCGCATGGCAGTTTCCTGAACGGCAGCAGCCTCCTGAAGCGGTCTCAGCGCATCGCTGAATTTCAGAAGGAAAGCCTGCCGTTCTTCGGTTTTTTTGTGTTGGCTTATGTCGTAAAAAAGTACGGCAACATGGTTTTTTTCGGGCTCATCTATACGGAAGGCATGTACATCGAAATAGCGCCCGATGCCTTTTGATTCATTCTCAAAACGAATCCTTTCCCCGGTCCTGGCAATTTTCCCATAAATGTCGATCCAGCTTTGCTCATGCCCGGGTACAATTTCCCTGACAGTCTTGCCGGCAGCATTTCTCAGGCCGGTATGTCTCTCAAATGCAGGATTCACCTCCAGGAAACGGTAATCATAAGCCTTCCCATTTTTATCGAACAACACCTCAATGATGCAAAAACCCTGCTCCATGGAGTTGAAGAGGGTATTATATCTATCGGCCGCCTGTTTCGCAGATTCGTTTATCATATTTCTGATACTGATTTCCCTGATTCCGGGAGAACCGTCTGAGCAAGTACCGGCCGGCCACGATGATGGTAAAATCAGTCGCCTTAAAGATAAATAATTTGATGCAAAGATATGCAGGCGATCCTTATTTAGAGACGGTTGGTTGCAGGCTGTATTTTTCCATACCAGTTAATCAGATCACGGACCCTTATGCAAAAATACACCAAAGGCTAAAAAATCTGCCAATTGGTGTATTATGGGTATTTAGTGTATAATTCCGGAGTGATTATTTGCCGGCTATGCACATTTTGAATTGCCGCAATCATTGCAGGTAAGGCAACCCTCCTGGAACATCAGGTTTTCAGAGCTGCAATTGGGACATACGCTTCCCTTCTTGGGTTTGGTGCCGTTGGGGATATACTTTCTAAGGGTACGTTCGACACCGTTTTTCCAGGTATTGATATTCTCGTTGTCCAGATGCAGGGAAGAAACCAGGTTCACGACATCGGGAATGGGCATGCCATGCCTCAATACCCCGGAGATGAGCTTGGCATAATTCCAGAACTCCACATCAAATATACGCGACAGTCCCTCGAAGGTATTGCCATACCCGAATTTGTCGATATACCTGAAATCATACCGCCTGGTATCGTCCTCAAGCACTCTTTTTATGATTGTCCCTTTCCTTATGGTCTTTGGCACGGGAAGCACATCGTCGTCTTCCTTCCCGGTAAAGATCTCATAGGGTTTTCCGTCGAGCTTGCCGACAAAGGCTATCCATTTCTCATCGTTGTTCATAAACCTGACAACATCGGCCTCCAGGACCTCGGGCCGCTTTTTGGGAGCTTCGGGCTCAGCCTTTTCTTTTTTATTGGATATAAGCACTCCGGCGCGGGATCCTTCCCTGTACACCGTTGCCCCCTTGCAGCCGTTTTCCCATGCTGAAACGTAAAGCTTCCCGACGAGGTCCTCTTTTGCATCTTCGGGCATGTTTATGGTGACGCTTATAGAGTGGTCGACCCATTTTTGTATGGCACCCTGCATCCTGACCTTGCTCATCCAGTCGACATCATTGGACGTTGCCTTATGATAGGGGGATATTTCCACCAGCTTGTCGACTGCCTCATCGTCATATTTTTTCACCTCATCCACGTCATATCCTTTCACTTCAAGCCATGTAATGAACTTGTGGTGGAACACATTGTACTCCTCCCAGGCGTCTCCGACATCGTCAACAAAGGTAATATTGGCATTCTTGTCGTTTGGGTTCACCTTGCGCCTGCGCTTGTAAGCGGGCCTGAATACCGGCTCGACACCGGAAGTTGTCTGGGTCATCAGGCTGGTAGTGCCTGTAGGGGCAACCGTAAGCAGGGCGATATTGCGACGGCCGTAACGGACCATATCCCTGTAAAGCTGTTCGTCCTCCTGCTTCAGGCGACCAATGAAGGGATTGTTTTTTTCCCGTTGTGAATCGTAAATGGTGAATGCCCCCCGTTCCCGGGCCAGGTTAACCGATGACCGGTATGCTTCAAGGGCCACGGTTTTGTGTACCTCGGTTGAAAAATCAGTGGCATTGTCGGTTCCGTAAGTAAGCCCCAGTGCGGCAAGCATATCGCCCTCGGCGGTGGTGCCCACCCCGGTACGACGCCCTTCTTCGGCTTTTATTCGTATGTTTTCCCACATCTTGCGTTCCACCCGCTTGATCTCCTCATCCTCGGGATCATTTGATATTTTGTTCAGGATCTTGTCGATCTTTTCCAGCTCGAGATCGATAATGTCATCCATCAGCCGTTGGGCAAGGCCGACATGATGTCTGAACTTTTCGAAGTCAAACCTGGCGTTTTCGGTAAAAGGCTCATCGACATAGCTGTAAAGGTTTATAGCGAGCAGCCTGCAGCTGTCATAGGGACACAGGGGAATTTCACCGCACGGGTTGGTCGATACCGTCCTGTAGCCCATGTCAGAATAGCAGTCGGGGACAGACTCCCTTAATACGGTATCCCAGAAAAGAATGCCCGGTTCGGCCGATTTCCAGGCGTTATGGACTATCTTTCCCCACAGTTTCCCCGCGTCTATTTCCCTTTTTATATCGGGGTTATCGGAATTGACGGGAAACTGCTGGACATAAGGCTTCTTTTCAATGACGGCTCTCATGAATTCGTCATCTATCTTGACAGAAACATTGGCCCCGGTTATTTTCCCGGCCTGCAGCTTGGCATCTATAAACTTTTCGGCATCGGGATGTTTAATCGAAATGGTCAGCATAAGCGCTCCCCTCCTTCCGTCCTGGGCAACTTCGCGGGTAGAATTCGAGTATCTCTCCATAAAGGGTACCACGCCGGTCGAAGTAAGGGCGGAATTCAAAACAGGGCTCCCGGATGGCCTTATGGGCGACAGATCATGTCCTACTCCTCCCC
>SKQJ01000217.1 GCA_007119075.1 Bacteroidales bacterium
GTTTGCAATGTTTTTGTATTTGTTCTATATTTGGGTATTTAATTACCTTTTTACCTATTAATGTTAAACTACTGAAAATGATAAGGGAAATTATTAAAATAGACGAGGAAAAATGCAACGGATGCGGTTTGTGCATTCCTAACTGCCACGAAGGCGCATTACAGATCATCGATGGGAAAGCAAGGCTGATCAGCGAGCTGATGTGCGACGGCCTCGGCGCCTGTATCGGTCACTGCCCCGAGGGGGCAATGGAGATAGAGATGCGGGAAGCCAAACCTTACGATGAGGTGATGGTCATGGAGGAGATGGTCAAAAAAGGAAAAAACGTGGTAATTGCCCATATGAAGCATCTGAAGGATCACGGCGAGTTTCCCTTTTTGAAACAAGCCGTGGGCTATCTCATGGAAAACCAGGGATCTTTCGGCTTTGACCCCAGGGAGGTGATCCAGGAAGTTCACTTCTATCAGCCCGGGAAAGAGAATGCCGGCGTTAACGGCAACGAGGGGAAGGAAATTGCTGCAGGCTTTTCCGGCGCCGGGACTGCGGGCGCCACTGCCTCGGATCACGGCCACCATCACGTGCAAAAGGGCAGCACGGGGCACGCGGCTTTTGCAGCCCACCAGGGCGGAGGCTGCCCCGGTTCAAGATCGGTAAGCTTTGCCTCACCGGATAAGAATAACGGTCCGGAGCCAAAAATGGAGGAAGAAGGAGGATCGGCCCTCACCCAGTGGCCCGTGCAAATGCACCTGATCAACCCGGGAGCGGCTCATTTCCGCGATGCCGATCTTCTGCTGGCGGCTGACTGCGTTGCTTATTCCGTGGCAAATTTTCACCGCCGGTTCCTGGAAGGGAAAAAGCTTGCCATAGCATGCCCCAAACTGGATGCAAATAAAGAGATCTATGTCGAAAAACTGGTAAGCCTGGTGAACGACGCCCGCATAAATACGCTTACGGTTATGAAAATGGAGGTTCCCTGCTGCTTCGGCATCGAACAAATGGCCGTGCAGGCAGTGAAAATATCGGGAAGGAAAGTGCCGGTCAAATCAATTACGGTAGGGATCAGAGGAGACATTCTCGATGAACAATGGCTGTAGGCCGGAAATTTTTTAACCGGAAGCTTTAAAATATGACTTCGTGCCGGCGGTATGGAATTTGAAAAGCTATCAAGGCTATAACTCTGTCGATCAATGCTTTTCACTTCATTCATAAAGACTGTATTCCCTCAGGATCAAAAAAACAAATTGCAGCATCCTGTTTTCCAGAAACAAACTTTGCCATTTTTTGTCTAATTTCATGGATTAATTGAATAAACCGACCAACTGACAAAAAATGGAACAATCAAAAACCGAAAGGATCTGGAACTTCATCTCGATGATCGTATTTTTGATCCTTCTTGCAGGTGCCGGCGTTTTGATGCTTAACAGGGATACGGGAATTACCGATATAAGCACTTTTGATCTCCTGGTCATCTCCATTGCCACCTACAGGATGATGCGCCTTGTTGTCTATGACAGGATTTTCAAATTGTTCCGGGATATTTTCAAGTCATTCCAGGGCACCGGACTGGGCGATTCGGTAAGCACGATTGTTACCTGCCCCTGGTGCGCGGGTGTCTGGATTTCACTTTTCAACGTAGTCATATTTTTGCTGGTTCCGTTCGGACAGCTTTTCATATATGTAATGGGCATAGCCGGGGTCGCGACATTTTTCCAGATAGGGGTAAATATCATGGGGCTTACGGCAGAAGAAAAGCAAATGGATGTGAGGGAGAAACGCAAGATAAGCGGATCCACAAAACCCAGATAGGCCGGATTCCCCTTCCGGGGAAACCTTTCAGCTTCCGTCTATGATACGGTTTCCGGGTTCATTGCTGAAATGGACTGTAATTTCTATTGCGCTAAGCAATATTATGATAATCAATTTAATTTCACTTAAAATCAAAGTATTTATGAGTATGTTTTGTTATCAGTGCCAGGAAGCCGCCAAAGGAACAGCCTGCACCATCAAGGGAGTCTGCGGCAAGAACGAAGTAGTTTCAAATCTTCAGGACACGCTGATGTTTGCCCTGAAAGGACTTTCGATTTATTCCACGGAAGCCCGAAAGCATGGCATAGAGAAGCCGGAAATCAACAAGTTCATCGTGGACAGCCTTTTTGCCACCATTACAAATGGCAATTTCGACAGGGAGGTATTTGTAAAAAAGATCCGCAAAGGACTCGATCTGCGCAATGATCTGAAAAAAGAGCTTGAGCAGTCGGGCATCAGTCCCCGCACCCCCCTCCATGAGTCTGCGACATGGGAGGCCGATTCGGCCGGAGAGTTTGAGAAAAAAGCGCTGACAGCCGGCATTCTTGCCACCCGTGATGAGGATGTACGTTCGCTCAGGGAACTTGTTGTCTATGGCATCAAAGGAATGGCTGCCTATACCGAGCACGCCTTCAACCTTGGCCAGGAAGATCCTTCAATTTACGTATTTATGCAGGAAGCCCTTGTAGCCGTTACCCGTGATGATCTTACCGCCGCCGAGCTGGTGGAGCTGGTTCTGGAAACGGGCCGGTACGGCGTTGCTGCCATGAGCCTCCTGGACAAGGCAAATACCACCGCTTACGGCAATCCTGAGATTACCAGAGTGAATACCGGCACCAGGGACAATCCCGGCGTCCTGATAAGCGGCCATGATCTGAAAGACATGGAGGAGCTGCTGCAGCAGACCGAAGGAACAGGAGTGGATGTCTACACCCACAGCGAGATGCTGCCCGCCAATTATTATCCTGCTTTCAAGAAATACAGCCATTTCGTGGGCAACTACGGCAATTCATGGTGGAAGCAGAAAGAGGAGTTTGAAAAATTCAACGGTCCGGTTCTCTTTACAACCAACTGCATTGTGCCTCCCTCCTCCAGGGCGACCTACACCGATCGCATCTATACCACGGGAGCCGCCGGACTGGAAGGGGCCATTCATATTCCCGGCCGTCAGAACGGAGAGAAAAAAGATTTTTCAGCGATTATCGAGCACGCCAAAAAATGCGAGCCCCCGGTCGAGATTGAAAATGGCGAGATAGTCGGCGGATTTGCCCATGCCCAGGTTTTTGCGCTTGCCGATAAAATTGTCGATGCGGTAAAAAGCGGCGCCATCAGGAAATTTTTCGTCATGGCCGGCTGCGACGGAAGAATGAAAAGCAGGGACTATTACACGGAATTTGCCGAAAGGCTCCCCTCCGATACCGTAATACTCACCGCCGGCTGTGCCAAATACCGGTACAACAAGCTGCCCCTTGGAGATATCGGGGGGATTCCCAGGGTGCTTGACGCCGGACAGTGCAACGATTCATATTCATTGGCGGTGATAGCCATGAAGCTCAAAGAGATTTTTGAGCTCAATGATATCAACGAGCTGCCCATTGCCTATAA
>SKQJ01000341.1 GCA_007119075.1 Bacteroidales bacterium
CGTGGCCACCTTCCTTACTCTTGTCATCGTTCCCTGCATGTACAAGATAATACTTACGCTCGAGAGGAGGGCAATGAAATGGTATAAGGGCGATCATATAGTCCACCGGACATGACTTCGGCCATGACTTCGGCCATCCACTCCTGATTAACCGGGCATTTCGCTGAAACCCACGGCCACTTTCCCCGGGGCAACCCTACACGGCCCTTTTGAAGCATTACCGCCTGTATCGTCTTGAAAGGACACGGAAAAATTTCCCCGGAAGGGGGAAACAGTCCGCAACTTTATCACTGATATTTTCGGCAGGAAAATATAAAAGAGCGTTTTTTTCCCCGGAAGGGGAAAAGCACGGAAGCTTTACCGCCGGTGTTTTAACGGTGAGGGAAATATAAAAAACCGTTTTTTTCCCCGGAAGGGGGGGATAGTCCGCAATTAACGCCGGCCAGGCAGGGAAAAAAACCCGTAATTTATCGCTGGTATTTTCTGGCGAGAAAATAGACGGGAACTCCTGCCAGCAAAATCCCTGCCCCCACAAGCGCCCCTGTGCCGGTATAGGCGAGGCTGGAATACAGCATGTAGCCGCAGGCGGCAAGAAAAAGCAGGGGAGGCAGCGGATACAGGGGCACCCTGAAGGAGCCGGACACATTGCTTTTCCGGAAACGGAAAACAAACAGGCTTATCGTGGTCAGCAGTATAAAGATCCAGAATACCGGGGCTGTGTAATCGACCATGGTGCTTATGGCCTGCTGGGACCAGGCACCCGTGCCGACAAGTATCAGCGCTATCGCCCCCTGGAACAGCAGCGCGTTGACGGGGGAATTGCTGCCGTCATTCCATTTCCCGATAAACCCGAGAAGCCTGAAATCGCGGCCGAGGGCATAATTGGTCCTGGCTCCGGTAATTATGGTTGCGTTTGCTGTCGACAGCGCTGAAATGATCACAAGAACAGCTACCGCCAACGAGCCCCCGGGTCCGAATATCCGCTCGGTGAGCAGATAACCGACCGTGTCAGATTCCCTCAGCGTTTCAAATCCAAGCACATACAGGTATACAAGGTTTACCAGCACATAAAGCGTTGTGATCACGATTATTCCAAAAACAAGCGCCCTGACTATGCTCCGCTTTACATTGTGAAGCTCACCTGTCAGGTAGGCCGCCTCGCTCCATCCGCCGTAGGTAAGAAGCACAAAAATCATTGCGAGCCCGGGAGTCCCTCCTGCAAAGATGCCCTGTCCCCCGGCTGATGACCCGGAAAAACCGTCGCCGGGAGAAAATACCAGGCCGGCAACCGATACGGTCACAAGTGTCAGAACTATTACCGAAGCAAGTATGTTCTGTGTCCGCCGGGAATGGAGGGTCCCCATAACGTTGAGGCCGGTGAGGAGAATGACCGTGGCGGCTGCATACAGGGAAGAACTGTATGGACCAAGATCAAGAATGACCGAGGCATAGTCTCCCATTATAAATGCCACAAGTGCGATTGAGCCGGTCTGAATGACAGTCATCCTGCCCCAGGACAGGAAAAAACCGGTGGCCGGGCCGAAAGCCTTTCTGAGAAAATGATATTCGCCGCCAGCATCTGGCATCGCGGAAGAAAGCTCCGCATAGCACAGCGCACCCATCAGCGAAATCAAGCCTCCGGCAACCCAGAACATGATAAACTGCAGTCCGCCCGATGAATTGGCGGCTACAATGGGCGGCAGACGGAATATCCCAATGCCTACCACGATGCCTACTATCACCGCCATGGAGCTGAGGGTGGTGAAGGATGGAACGGGACGGCCCCGGGACAAAGGTTTGCTCATCTCCTTCTCAGTGTGGCCGTCCATGTTTCGACCGACTGGCTGTTGCCGCTGCGTACATGGGCCGTTCCTGTGATGGTCCTGCCATCAACGCGGCCGTTGAAAACATATGTCCTGCCCCCTCGTTCGGAGGCCGTGAAGGTTACCCTTTCGCCCTTGAGCAGGGGGTCGGAGACGGTAACGGACTGATTTCCCGCATTAATATCAAGCTCTATCTTCTGGAATTCCTGGCTCACATTCATTGAAAACTGCCGGCCGTTGGTTTGCCATTCCCATTGTCCCCTCAGGTCTGCGGGAATTACCCAGTAATATACATGGCGGTTGTCGACACGCAGATGCTCATCCGCCTCCCAGTCGCCCATGCTGAAAGCATGTGACACTATCCTGGTGCCGGGCTTGAGGACCTCCAGCAGCACCGGCCTGAGTTTCAGGTTCACCGAGCTCAGGAGATACATGGTGATAACCGTGGCATTGCTGATATCGGCTTCAAAAAGATCGCCTTCCAGAAATACAACCCGGTCATCGACACCGGCCTTCCTGGCATTTTCAATGGCTTCCGATACCCTGACGGGATTGAGATCGATGCCGTGGCCGACCGCCCCTTTTCCGGCTGCGGCAATAACTATGCGGCCGTCGCCCGAACCCAGGTCGATCACATAATCGCCCGGACCGACATTTGTCACGTCAAGCATTGCTTCCACCACATCATGAGGGGTAGGCACATAGGGAACATCCAGGTCCTGGGCACGGCATTGATAAGAGGTAATTGCAACCAGTGTCGCCACGGCAAGCAACCTGGTTTTGAGTTCATATAATTTATTCATGCTGGATAATTTTATTAAAAGGATATAAAAAGCGGTTAATGCCTGATTTGAGTTAAAATTAGGCAATTTAATTATAAAAACATATCTTGACCTGAATATAAAACCTGATAAACCGGGAGATGATCATGTGATGATATTGGCTGCAACTATTCATTCGGGAAATACATCTATTTATAAATGTCCGGTGCTAATCGACCCCGGGGCGAATTAAAATTGCATTATATAGTTGAATAATCGACCCCCGGGACGAATTAAAACAGTATTATATATTTGTAAATAATTGCCCCCCGGGGCAATCTAAAATCGGAGTCATCAATGCCATGTCCGGATACCTGAAAGGAATAATATTTTCCATGCTTCTCCTTTTGGCAATGAATGCCCGGGCAGGCGAAATTGTCCTTTCCGGATCACAGGAATATACCATCGGGCAAGTCATTACGATGCTGGAGCAGGCACATTCGGTGAAAATATTCTACGAACCCCTCTGGTTTGAAAACGATTCCTTCCCTCTCCCCTCGCCCGGTGTGCCGGTTGCCGATGCCCTGGCCTTCCTGCTGAGCGGCCGGAATTTTCGGTTGATGCAGATTTATGACTATTATGTCATCATGCCTGCAGACCCGGCCGCCCATGCCGGCCGTCGCCATGATACGCTCGTGCTGACTATCGGCAATCCGGCCGAATTCGGGCGTTACAGCAGAATTGACTTCACAGGGAAGATACTCGACGGTGTTACCGGAGAGCCTCTTCCGGGGGCAGTGATATATTCGGAAAAGACCGGTGCCGGAAGTCCGGCCGGAACCGACGGCAGCTTTGCCATAAACCTGCCGGCAGGGGAAATGCTGCTGAGGCTGAGTTTTGTCGGATACGAGGATCAGTTCAGGCGGATCAACCTTCTGGGACCCGGGGAATATGATTTCTATCTCTTTGAGGAAACGCATATAATCGATGAAGTGACCATCATGGCAAAGCGGGCAGGGGAAAATATCCTTCGCACCAGGATGAGCATGATCACCATGGATTCCCGGGCTTTAAGGGAACTGCCAGCCAACCTGGGCGAACAGGATATCATAAGAAGCATGGGCATGATGCCGGGAGTGCATGGCACCGGGGAGTTCGGGACGGAATTCCATGTTCGCGGCGGAAGCGGCGATCAGAACCTGATATTGCTGGAAGGAGTGCCACTTTTCAACTCCTCCCATCTTTTCGGGCTGTTTTCCGTGGTAAATCCCGATATGGTTTCGGAGCTGACCCTGTACAAGGGCGGCATACCGGCAAGGTACGGAGAAAGGGCATCTTCGGTTATGGATATCAGGGCCAGTCCCCGAAACAACGGGGATGTCAATTTCTCGGGAGGCATAGGCCTTCTCAACAGCAGGCTGCATCTTGAAGCGCCGCTGGGCGAAAGGCTGAATTTTTCAATCGGGGGCAGGTCGTCATGGACAAGCTGGTTTTTTGACAGGATGCCTACCGAAGAATTGCTGAACAGCTCGGCGCTGTTCCGGGACATAAGTTCATCCCTGCACTTTTCGCCGAACATGAAAAACAACATTTCCCTTTTTGCCTATCGCAGTCAGGATGCCTTTTCCTACGCGGGCGAATCGGAATATGATTACAGCAATACCCTGGCATCTGCCAGATGGAGCAGGGTGATCGGCGACAGGTTCTCGTTCAATATGGCAGGCGGAATGAGCCTTTATGACTATAATGTGCTTGAATCCAGGGAAACGGCAAGCGGATCATACGGCCTGAACTCTTCGGTAGATTACAGGAGCCTGAAGGGCAGCCTTCTCTGGTTTCCCGAAGGGCACAGGGCCGAAATTGGCATAAACGGGATACTTTACAATATCAATCCCGGCAAGCTGGAACCGGTATCGGCCTCATCCGGGTTAGAGAAGGCAGAGATCATGCCTGAAAAGGGAACGGAAATATCCCTTTTCCTGTCGGATGAATTTGAGCTGACTGACCGCATAGGCATTGAGGCGGGGCTCCGTTTTACAGGATACCTTTTCCTGGGACCGGCATTCACCCGGGTATATGATGAAAACCAGCCCCGGAGGAGGGAATTCATTGCCGACACCCTTATAACAGAAGAAAACCGGAAAGCATCCGGTCATAATGCCCTTGAGCCCAGGTTCAGCATGCGATACATACTGGGCAGCTCAGGCTCGCTGAAGGCAAGCTATACGGTCAATCACCAGTATATCCGTCTCATTTCAAACACGGCCGTGATAAACCCTTCAGATATATGGAAACTTAGCGACCCATACCTGCCGCCCATCAGGAGCGAAAGCTTTTCGGCTGGCATTTACAGGAATTTCCGTAACAATATGATTGAAACATCGGCCGAGATATACTTCAGGAAGATGCAGAACCTGACTGAATACAAGGAGGGTTCGGAAATTGTCATGAACGATGCCCTTGAAACAGCCCTGACAGGGGCGAAAGGCTATGGCTACGGCATGGAGCTTTATCTGAGAAAGAACAGCGGCAGACTGTCAGGCTGGATGAGCTACACCTTTTCACGGTCCATGACAAGGACCACCGGTCGGTTCCCGGAAGAAAGCATCAACAGAAACAGCTGGTTCCCTTCGGCCTTTGACAAACCGCATGAGCTGATCGTCAATTCGGGCTATAACATATCCAGGAGATGGCGGATCGGGGCAACTTTCAATTACAGCACCGGCAGGCCCGTGACCCTTCCTGAAATGTATTTTCCTCACGGCGACAACCTGCTGGTCCGCTATTCCGACAGGAACAAATACAGGCTGCCTCCCTATCACAGGCTTGATGTCTCCCTCACTCGCCATGAAACCCTCAGGCTCACCCAGCGCAGGAAAGGAAACTGGACCCTGTCTGTAATCAATGTTTACGGCAGGAAAAATCCCTATTCGGTTTTCTATGAAAGGGGATCAGGCCCCTCTCCCGGAGACGAGACATTCAACCTTTACAAGCTCTACATAATTGGCAGGGCGCTGCCCACGCTGACATATAATTTCCGGTTCTGATGCATAAAAGAGAAAAATACGGCACTCGCCGCACTCCGGACAACAACCGGTGCGGCCCGGCAAGCAGGAAACCCCTGAGGCATCTGGTCCAATTCTCTATCTGCCATATGCTGGTTATTTTGCTTTTTGCAGGTTCCTGCAAGGAACCCTGGTTCCCGGAGGTGGAAGGACTTGAAAACACGTTTATTGTCGAGGGGCTGGTCACTGACATGGAAGGACACAGCTATGTCGCTCTCAACTATTATAGCCCCGGTTCCCCGAAGCCTTATCTTCCGGTCAGGTATGCCATTGTTCATGTAAAAGATGACCTGGGAAACAGCTTTGATTTCCGTCATGAGGGTTTCCGGGATTCCGGCAGATACGTTCCCCTTTCCCCTCATTTTCGGGCGGAAGCCGGCCGCAGCTACACGCTGCACATAGAGATGCCCGGGGAAGGCGAATATGAATCGGCGCCCCAGGAAATCCTGCCCCCGGCAAAAATAGATGAGGTCATCGCCAGGCCGGTGGTCCGCCAGGTGCTTCTTGATGATTTCCGAGGCAGGCCTCAACAGACATGGATCCAGGGCAGGGATGTTTTCATCGGCATGAGCCTGGAGAACCAGGATGTGCTCAGGCTGAGGATAGAACCCGAACTGTTGCTGTTTTACACCAGGAATGAAGTGATACCCCCGGCAGCCAATATCTACTACGGGTGGAAAAAGATAAGGCCCGCGTTCATCAGCAATTTCAATCTTCAGCGATTCGGCCAGGAGTCGGCCGACTTCCGTGACCACCTTCTCTGTTTCCTTCATAAAGAAAAAAGGAATTACAATCTTAAGCCTGATGAACATATCCATAAATATATTATGATAATCAGGTATTATACGCTTAACCATGAATCATACAGGTTCCATATTGAAGCTGAAAAGCAGCTCTCTTCCGAAAACAGGCTGTTCGATCCTGTCCCGGGTCAGCTCCCGACCAATATCATCTGCCTGAGCCATCCCGGTCGACCGGTAGCCGGATTTTTTGAAGCGTCATCCGTCCGGTCGGAAACTTATCTGCAGGAAGATCAGAATCCAGACTACTCCTATGACTTTATCAGGGTGGAGGATATGGATTTGCCCGTCGAAGGCTCATGGCTGAACGAGAAACCTCCGTTCTGGATCGATTGAACGGCTATAATTCCGGCAACGTCAAAATGATAATAAAAGCCCATATACTTGCACTGATTGCCCTCCTCCAAAGCGGAGAGGTGCCGTTGCCTGCCGGATCGGGAGAACAGCAGCACCACGAGTGCCCTGAGACCCATGCAACCACCGGCTCGCCCCGGTCCCGTCCTGAGAATAGTCTGCACTATGAATCCGTAGCGATCCATACTGACCGCGATGTATATATTGCAGGAGAAAGGCTCTATTACCGGCTGGACATCTTCAGCAGCGACGATGACCGGGCAAGCAGCCTGGCGTATGTTGTGCTCCGGAACAGTGAAAATATTCCGGTGTTAACATTATCTGCCGATGTAAACGGAAAAACAGGCCATGGAAGCATCTATCTTCCCGACACCCTTGCAAGCGGCCCTTATCAGCTTGTGGCCTTCACCAACCGGATGAGAAACCGGCCTGATGAATTTTATGCTACCAAACAATTTCTGATAGCAAACCGGTTCGATGACGGGCCCGACCTTCAGGCCCCCCTGGTGCAGGTTGCCGGGAGGAAAAATGCCGTTGCCGGAGTTTCCGCATCAATCCCCGGCAGCCCGGGCACAGGCCTTGCAGACCGGGAAAGTGCGCGTGTCCGGATCGAAATTCCCGTCAGGGAATTCGGCACCCGTGAAAGGATCAATATAGCATTGAATGCCGGATTGCCCCGCGACTCGATCCTTTCCGTTTCTGTTTCGGTTTCCCGGAAGGAATCCCTCTTCCATTCATATCCGGATGAATTTTTCTTCCGGAAACCTGCTCCGGTTTCTCCGGGCGCGGACCGTTATTTTTTCAGGGAGACGCAGGGACCGATAATATCGGGGAGAGTTGCCGACAAGGTCAGCGGGGGACCCCTGGCCGGTGCCACCGTGCTGCTGAATGCTCCCGACACCGTTTTGAACCTGCTCTATGCCATGAGCCTTGATGACGGCGGCTTTCATTTCCTGCTCAACCCTTACCATGAAGGCAAGGACCTGTATCTTTCCCTTTACGGAGATGATAAGATTGACGGCAAGATAGAGGTGCACGACAAATTCGCCCTCGAAAGCCCCTTTGAACCCGCCCCGGTAAAGGTGGCAGAAGGTTTTGACCGGTTCCTTTCGGCAAGCCGGGATATCGTTACGGTCAACAAGGTATTCGGAATTGACCATAACCTTTTCGGGGAAAAGGAAACAACAGGCTATCCGCCGGAAGTATATGGCAAACCTGCAGTTTATTTTGACCGGTTTGATGAATATGTGCATTTTACCGACCTCCAGGATATAGCCAGGGAGCTGCTGCACATACTCAGAATACGACGGCAGCGGGACGGAGCATACAGGTCGTCGCTGCTGCTGGAACATGAAGAATACATGGTGCTGGAAACCCCTGCATATTTCCTTGACGGTATCTATGTCGACGATTTGAACAAAATTCTCCATCTTGATTCGCGCATTCTCAGCAAAATGGAAGTTCAAAACCATAACTGGCGCCACGGGAATATCAAATTTACCGGAATAGTAGCGCTATACAGCAGAAACAACGAATACAGGAACATCGTGCCCTCATCCTCTTCGATATCATTCAACCAGTCCCCGATAGCGCTGATGCCGGCATATCATCCCCCTGTTTACGGGGATAGCGACAGCATTGAAACAGCCGTGCCTGATTTCAGGCAACTGCTTTTCTGGGTGCCTGAAATAAAATTTACCAGGGCGGTAACCGGAAGGACTATCGAATTCTATTCGGGCGATATAAAGGGGGAGTTTGTGGTACGGCTGAGGGGAGTGGCACAGGATGGAACAATAATCAGCGAACAGGCAGAAATAACAATCAAATAACGGAATATGGACTGCAGGGCAGGTATAATGGCAATCGTTATTTTACTCCTGGTATTTCCGGGACTGTATGCACAGGAGACATCAGGGGAAACAGCCGCTCCCGGTGAAGAATATTTTGAGCAGGGCCTTTCAGGCTCCTTATATATTCCCGGCAGGAAACTGATAGGCGATCCTTATTTCCCCCGGGAAAAATGGATCAGGGGGGATGTACGGCTCACCTCGGGAGCCACGGTAAAGGATAAATTGCTGCGATACAATGGATACATGGATGAACTGTTCTGGCTTTACGAGGGCGATTACAGCCAGGTAAAGGTGGACAGGGATATGATAGACGGATTCATTCTGAATACCCCGACGGGAGGGCTCCGCTTCACCAGGATAACAGTCCATGTCCCCCCGCTGATATGGAACAGGGAGGTGCTCGGTCAGGTTATGTATGAAGGAGACATTTCATTGTTCTGTTACAGGCGGGTCATTGAGACAGGGCTAGGTGACTACCTGTCGGACGACAAAATATACGGGGGCAGGAAGGTCAGGGCTTCGCATCTCTATATTATAATGCTCCCTTGTGGCAAACAGGCTACAATCAGCAGAATACGGAGAAGCTCCATTCTTAACCTGTTTCCCGAAAACAGGGCGGAAATAAGGCGACTGCTCAGGCAAAACCGGCTCAGGCCATACAATGAAGCCGGCCTGGTCGAGGCCATGAAACTGCTGGATAATTTTCCCGGCCTGCTGAAATAGGATCATATCGTCTAACTCCTATAGAAAAATCAATAAACATGACAGATCAGCTAACCCGAATAAGGCAGTTGCTTCCCGGAGCCAGCCGGGAGCTTTTTTCCAGGCCCAACGTTGTGGCCACAGGTATCGGCCATAAAACCGTAAACGGCAAAAAAACCGGCGAATTATGCATTGTCTGCTCGGTCGGGCTCAAGGTGTCTGCCGCCTCGCTCGATGAAGATGAAATCATACCCCCGCTTATTGAGGGAGTGCCCACCGACGTAAGGCCGGTAGGACTCATTCACGCCCTCCGGGAGCCAACGGGCGGCAGGCCGGAAAAACCTGAACAACCCCTCCGGGAGCCTGCTGATGCCGGACATGAAAAACTTGCACGGCCCCTCCGGAAACCAACCGATGTCAGTCCGGAAGAACGTATACACGCCCTCCCGAAGCCAACCGGCAGATTCCGTCCCGCTCCCGGCGGCGTCAGCACCGGCCATTTTCATGTTTCCGCCGGAACCCTCGGCTGCCTTGTCAAAAAAGGGGAGAAAATTCTGATCCTGTCAAATAACCATGTACTGGCCAACTCCAACCAGGCCAAAAAAGGGGATATGATAATTCAGCCCGGACTGCATGACGGGGGAAAAATTCCGGCCGACAAGATAGCAAGGCTGACCGGCTTTGTTCCGATATATTTTGAGAATGAAAGGAGCGGGGGACTTTTTGCAGGCGGTATTTCAGGGATATATAACTTTTTTGCCCGACTCTCGGGAAGCCGGTCCCGGCTCTATTCAAGGAAAATTAAGCAGCCGGATAATCTTGTCGATTGCGCCATTGCGGAACCGGTTGATCCGGATGATGTGAAAAATGAGATTCTCGGTGCGGGCATTATAACCGGAACTGCCGAGGGGACTCTCGGCATGGAAGTAGTGAAAAGCGGACGCACCACCGGCTTCACTACAGGAGTGATCGAGCAGGTGGATGTCACTGTCAGGGTGAATTTCGGATCAGGAAAAACCGCCCTCTTTACCGATCAGCTGATGACCGGGGCCATGAGCCAGGGAGGCGACAGCGGCTCGGTTGTGCTTAACGGCAAAAATGAGGCGGTGGGACTGCTTTTCGCCGGAAGCACCGCTACCACCATAATAAACAGAATTCAGAATGTTATTAAGCTCCTTGAAGTTGAACTAATTTAATAATTGCCGGTTTTTACATTATACAGCATTCTTTTTTGATATGATCCGGAATCATTGGTTCCGCACTTTTTTTGACAAAACTTTCATGTCATGGATGAAGCGATGGATAAGGTCCGGAAGATCAAGAGCATTTATGAAGACATCTGGCTCGAACTTGAAAAAGTCACCGCCGTAGGCACCGGCAGGGCAAAGGACGGCAGAACGGCCCTGGTTATCTCGCTCAGCAGCGATGACAAAGCCACCAAAGATATTTTTCCGGCCGAGGTGGAAGGGATCCCGATCGAATTCAGGGTCACCGGTGAGGCGGAAGCCCTGTAAAGTAGTTCCCCCGGCGATTTAATTCCTGATTGCCGGCAAGGCGGAAGCCCTGTAAAGTAGCTCCCCCGGCGATTTAATTCCTGATTGCCGGCAAGGCGGAAGCCGGCCGTCTCAAATCACCCGCAGGAACCGCGTGTATGAAGCATGGTTCAGGAAGCCTTCAATATCAGGGCAAATGGATATAATGCGGCGGACTGGCCGGTGGGTCTCCCCTCATGCAGCGAACCGATACGCCGCTCTCCTTTTTCGAATCGTTTGCAAAAATCTGTTCCCAAAAATAGCTCATGCCATATGTATATGCGCCGATTTCGTATGTTGTTGAAGTCCACCAGACACCTGTTTTATTAAGGCCATCGAACTGACCCGGGAAATCCCCCTCGTACGGGTACCGGACACCCCCGGGAAGCGCATTGAACCGCACCTCGTCAGTTGCCCCTGAATTCGGATCTTCCCAGTAGGCGGTGCCTTTCAGCTTGCCTCCGGCTGTTTCCATATCCCCGAGAAAGTTGATGAGTTTAACCAGGTCGCCGGTGGTGGGCACCCTCCATCCGGAAGGGCACAATTTTTCTGTCTCAACCGCATAAAAATTGTATAGGGCTCCGAATACATCCTTGAATTTTTCTCCATAATTTTCATACCATGAGTATGCCGGAACTTCTTTTTCCCACAGACTGGCCCAGACCAGGTTGTCGGTCTCATGAAGCAGGGATGTACCGTCATCAAGCCTGGTTGTTTTAAGGTTTGAGACCATCCATTCCTGTTCGCCTATCACTACATAATAGTACACGTTATTATCGATATCGGAAAGCCTTCCGTCATAGGTTTCAAGCTCCAGCACTTCCCCGTAGGAAACCCCGGCATTGTTTTCAGCCCATGCACGCACGAAATATGTAGTCCCCGCATAAAGTCCGCCGATAGCGGTTGTAAACTGTCCTGCCCCGGTTCCCTGGTTTGTCATGCCATCATTTAAATCAACGGTCGGCTCCCCCGAAGTACTCCATACAGCACCACGGCCGGTGATCGCTCCTCCTCCGTCGTCGGTTACATTGCCCCGGAGCATTGCTGAATTATCGGTTATTTCATACGCCGAATGGGTTGATATACCAGGAAAATCTATTGTCGCAAATTCAACTTCATCCCCGTAGGCCGTGCCCTGGCTGTTGGTTGCATATGCACGGACATAATAGGTTGTCCGGGCCGACAATCCTTTGATACCGACAGAAAAGTCACCTGTTCCGGAACCGCCGGCCATTATTCCCTGGTTATTTTCCAGGGATGGATCAGGAGTTGCGCTCCAGACCACACCCCGGTCAGTCACCTGGGCTCCGCCATCGGATTCAACATTGCCTCCTGCAACGGCTGTATTATCGGTAATATCGGCAACTTCTGAGGTGAGTATCGTGGCCATGCCGGCAAGGGTGGTAAACTCGATCTGGTTGCCGTATACCGTCCCTTCGTCGTTGGTGGCGTATGCGCGCACATAATATGTGGTTGCGGGTGAAAGCCCGGTCA
>SKQJ01000060.1 GCA_007119075.1 Bacteroidales bacterium
AACAATCCAATAAATAACGGCAGCAGAGCCATTGCAAATGCAATAAGCCCTATCATTAAATGATTGTCTGTTCGGAGCAGGATCAGCAATAAGAGAATCATTAAATATACACCGTAAATAACTGCGGACATTGTCAGATATCTTTTTCTGCGGAGGTATTTCTCATGCAGATCCGCTATAACTTTAGGATCAATACTTTCTTCAAGGAACTCCTTTTTTTCATTATAGCTGAGTTCACCCTGGATTTCCTTATATAAAAGTTTACGTAACGTTCTGAAGCGGTCTTGCTCTTCCATCGTTTTGACTTTTTAACTTTTAATCTGCCTGCAACTCTTTACTGGAGGCGGCGGTTTACTGGTCTAAATATACAAAAAGTTTGAAAACGCGCATTTAAGCCTCAAAATAATAATGCAGCGTTGCGGCATTATTGATAATAAGATTACGCAGTGAAAAATAACTTTTACAATTAATATGCAAAAAGAGCACAAATTCAGCGAAAACACCGTTTCAATTTACGAGGTATAATTTACTATCTTTGTCATTAAAAATAGGAATGCCGGAAATTTCCAGATTTTTTATGGGATAATAATTTACATGTTCTATAATGAGCATGCTCCACCACATTTTCATGTAAAATACCAGGATTATGAGGCAATAGTTGAAATTAATTATGGAATAGTTAGAGGAACATTGCCAAGAAGAGCGATTAACCTTATTTACGATTGGATGGATTTGCACAAGGATGAATTGCTGGAAAACTGGAGATTGATCGAGCAAAGAAAATCCTTGAATAAAATAGATCCGCTTAAATAAATTTTGATGGAATTAATAAAAGTAACTGAAGCCAGATATTTAAAAGGCTATAAGATTGTTTTCAAATTCAATGATGGCCGGGAGAAAACCATAGATCTTGAAGATGAACTATGGGGAGAAGTTTTTGAACCGCTGAAAGATATAAATCTCTTTAAAAGATTTACATTGAATCCTTTTACAATTCAGTGGGAAAACGGGGCTGATTTCGCTCCTGAATTTCTTTACAATTACGGCGAAACTCCTCTACCTTACGCAGGGTGAAAAATCCCGGTATCGCAATATACCGGATATAATGATTCAAAACTCAATACATTTATCCGTTTCAAACTGCCTGTGCTCGTCGCGTTGCACATAGCCCAACTGATTGGTAACAACCCTGGTGCTGCCAATGGTAAATTCAGGAGTATTGGTGTGGTGATGCCCATGTACCCAATAATCAATCCCTGAAGACTCAATCAGGTCAAACAGTTCCACTGCGAAGGCTTCACTGAGCACATCTCCTTTATACTGCTCCGGATAATTAAGGAATGTAGGAACATGGTGGGTAAAAACGGCTGCATTTTCTTCTTTCATGTTGTTTAGCTCCCTCTGAATAAATGTCAGACTTTCCTCATGCAGCTGGTTGTAAGCTTCCGCAGAAAAACGATACCCATTGTACCGTATCAGGCGAAAATCATTTAAATTCCTCTCGATCTGCCATTGATACGCCGGACTGATTTTGCTCCACATCGTGGAAAAGATCAATCGCATACCACGGTGAACCATTGACGTATTGTTGACAAGGAACACATTGCTCCTGATTTTTTCATTCAGGGATCCCGATCTTTCCGTTATATCAGAATGGTAATATTCGTGGTTGCCGGGCAGCCAGCAAGTGATTTCAAAATGATCGGACAGGTAACTGAAAAAATCCCGGTGCTTATTCATCACAGCAAATGGCACGATATCCCCTGCAAGCACCAGTACTTCACCGACCGGCTGTAACTGATGCAGTTTCAGGAACTTCCCATTTTCCGGAAATTCTATATGAAGATCGGAAGCATACTGGATTTTGAAGGACATTTATTTCTGAATTGTTGAATCATATTTGCACATTTGCCGTCCAGGCAGCGCTTTTGCGGTAAAATTTCCAGGTTTGAATTTGATTCCTTTTCAATTGCATCCTGATTGCGCTTTTCTTTTAAACACTGCCATGTGGTTCCGGTTTGTTGTCCTGCCTACTGGGGGGGATCCGAAGCCGTTTTTTTACCCCGCAATCTCTTTTAAAAATTTTCGGGCTTCAAGAGGCTCCAGGTCGAGGGTTGACAGGTAGGCGTTTAGCTTCAGCAATATTTCTTCTTTCGACAGGGGCTCCTGTCCGTCAATGTACCCGCCGGAGATGAAAAACTGCTCGAGCTCATCAATCTTTGACCGCATAAAGCGGGGCACCTCCCCGTTTCTGAGGGCAAGGATCAGCTTTTCGGGATCGTTGTCAAGTTCGGTGAGTTTTAAGGCAACATTTTCAATATGGTTACCTGAAACGGCACCCGATTGCCTGATTACCTCCCTGCTTACCGGCCGGGAACGGCCCATGCGGTATAATTCACAGAACCTTGAAAGCAGCCTGATCCTCTTTTCAAGCGTCCCCTTCAGCGCTTCATCAAAACCTTCAAGCCAGCCGGCGGACAAAAACGATTCCAGCTGTCCCCAGTGGCTGATCCCGTTTTTCAGGCAGTCATACAAAAGCTTGTTGTCCTCAACCAGGTACCACAGATGGAGCCGGACAGGCGAGTCCTCAAGGATATTGAAACGGGGAACGGAGAGCAATTTCCTGTATTCATCCCGGCCGAAACTGTCGGGCCTGGGTATGTTCCGGGTAAGATCGAAGGATCCGAATCGGGGCATGTTCGCGGTTTCGGCGGACCGGCTTTCACGGCCGGAAAGCTCGATGATCTTTGAGGGTACATCGCTGCGGTTGTCAAGATACGATTTCCATTTGGCAACTTCGTCTCCCTGGGCTGTAAAATAAAACACCTGGCGGCCTTCCCTGCTTATTTCCACAAGGGCTTCGATTATGGCCCCTGCCCTTATGTCGTCGCAATTGGCCAGCAGCTCATCGGCCAGAATGGGCAGACGCACGGCTGACTCCTGGGTTTCTATAAAGGCCAGCCGTACCGCCATCACAAGCTGGATGCGGGTGCCGGTCGACAGCTCCCCGAGTTCCTGGCCAAGTTTCAATACCGTATCGTAAGCCCGGAACGCCACATCGTCGCTTTCGCCCAGACGCAGCTCATAACGCCCACGGGTGATCCTGTTAAAGAGTTCGTTTGCTTTTTTAAACACTCTGGGGCGGTTCTGCTCCCTTGTTTCTTTCTTCAGATGGTCAGCGATCAGCTGGCCGGTGACAGAAGAAAGATTCCTTTCAAAAAGAGCCCTCAGCTCTTCACCGGCCCTCTCTTTTTCCCTCAGGGCATTTTCAAGGTCGTGCCCCTGTTTTACGTTTTTAACTTCTGTCTCAATCTCAGTGATGGTCTTTTGGATCTCATCGCGCCTTTTCGCATCTTCGGCAAATGTGCTGATCCTGTCATCAATTTCATCCGGAGCCAAAGCCAGGGC
>SKQJ01000426.1 GCA_007119075.1 Bacteroidales bacterium
GGAGGCAATTTCTGTAATCTCCGAGGTGGTGACCAATGCCGTTCCTCCGGCAGTGGTAAATTCCAGCTGGCTGCTGTAGGCAGTGCCTTCACTGTTTGTGGCCCATGCACGTACGAAATATTTTGTTGCAGGCGAAAGACCGGTAATAGTGATGACAAATTCACCGGTACCGTTACCGGAAGTTGTCCTGCCGCCGTTGTTTTCCAGTGTTGGATTTTCTGAAGTTCCCCATACCAGTCCCCTGGAGGTCACATTAACCCCCCCGCCATGTTCAACCGAGGCAGTTATCACGGCGCTGTTCGGGGTAATTTCGGTTACAGTCACCGCTCCCATTTTTGCCTGTTCGGCGGTTTCCTCCTTTCCACACCCGGAGAATAATGAGGCAAATAATACACTAAAGCAGAAAGAACAGATCAGGGATAATTTCACTCTTTTTTTCATAACATTTTTTTTTAACCATTTGTAATTTCTGTCCCCCACTTCTGAAACAGGGTACAGTATCTTGTCCGGCGCTATCAGAACCGGTGTTCGTAGCGCAATGTCGCGTGCATTTCGTTATAAGCCGGTCCGCCGTTTTCAGAGGGCCTGTTTAAAAGTCCCCGCACCATAAGCCGCAGGGGGTTCCCGTTGGGAAGGCGGTAGGAAGCTGACAGGTTCGTCATAAATTGCCTTGACCACTGCCTCACGACATATTCTCCCTCGATAATGCCGTTTTGCGGAACCTGGGCATTAAGCCGCCTGATATACTGTGCCTTGAGAAGGGGATCGTGCCGGTCGACCATCTGGACATATTCAATTCCGTTCTGTGACCATCCCAGCGCCAGACTTGTTGTCAGTCTCCTTTCAAAAAAAGCATATCCCGCAGATGTATTCAGCGCATAACCCGTGGTTTTGGCTGTGCCGGCTTCATTGGCAAGAAGATTGCCCGCCAGGTTAATCGATACTCCCCGGGAAAGCGTAGTGCCGTAAGATAAGCCTGTGCTGAAATTTGTAAAACCTGTAATGGCACCGGTTCCGTCGGGCAGCGCAGCACTGCGATCATCAAGCACCTGGTAGGAAGTATTAACCGACACCGAATGAGCCATGTTGCCCGAACGCAAAACAAGCGTAGGGGTTACCATGAAATTCCTGGAAATCTGCTTCTGGTGCATTTCGGCTATGGAAGGATTGCCCACATCTGTAGGCCTGTTTTCATTTTGCATCTGCATGTAGGAAAGCGTAAGGTTCAGTTGCGGACTTACCCGCAGATTCACATTGCTTCCGATTTGCTCCCTGTGAATGGTGGATATACGGGTTTCCAAAAGGTTATTCTGTCCGCGTGAATAGTTTCCGCCTATACTTACCCGGCCTTTCAGCAGCCTTGCCTGTGGCCTCAGCCTGATGACCTCCTGGTCGCTCCTGATCTGTCCGAGCCCGAGCGACATAAAGCCGGGCTGAACCCTTTCATATCCTCCAGACAGGCGCAATGGCCCGGCATTCAGATTTGCAGAAATCTCGCCGGCATAATCAACCCGCGAGCTGCTGCGAGGAGCGAATATGCCGGTCAAAAGTCCGGATCCCGGAATTTCGGATATTTCCAGCATATCGCTGGTAGCGATATCCATTGAATAAAACGAGACCGTAAAGTGACTTGAAAGCAAAAATGCTCCGTCAAACAGCGACAGGTTGAATTCAGGGGTCAGGCTCAGATTTTCGGCGGGATTCAGTCCTCCCCAGTTCTCGATTGATCCGGTAACATCATAGACATACACACCCGCCAGGGAAAAACCGGTCCTGTTCTGCCTGCCCAGTCCCAGCTTAACTCCGTAGAGCCACTGTTCGAAGGCAGGGTCACGGAATCCGGGTTCCCTGCTGAATTCGATACTTCTCCTTGTCCTCCCTGCTGTAGCGGCAAAGGAAAAAAGGCCGGGATGCATCTCGATCATGCCGCCCCTTACGGTCACTCCCCCCAGACTGTATTTTGAGAAGCGCGGTGCCACATCTCCGGCCGAAAGAGTCAGCCATCTCCAGGATCCCTGGTAATAGAACCTGTTCATAGTCTGCCGCAAAGGATTGTCATCGGTTGAATAAACCATATTGAAACCCGACCGCAGGCCGAACAGGGAGAAATTAGTATTGAGCGTTATCTGGCCCATAGCCGGAGGCCTGCGGGGATCCATGCCCCTGGCGGTATAGGTTTCGCTCATTATCCCGAGACTGCCGCCAAACGAAACGGGCCGGATATCTGTCTGCGGCAGGGGATCGGTTATTTGAGAATGAACCCCTGCGGGGATGATCAGCAACAGCAACAGGCACACCATTGTGATGGCGAAGCACTTGCCGGCCCTTTCGGGGAAGATGTTTGCCATTGCCAGGCACCCTGTCCTTATATGTTTATAGATTAAGCCCATAACACAGCGTTTAAATAGTTCAATTATCGCCCGTGACAACTGGTCTGACGGGGTTTCCCGGCCGGCTTTCACTGCCTGAACTGTTTACTGCACGAACCCGGTACCACATGAGGACATTGCCTTCGCTGTCGAAAAATTCCGTTTCGGTGATCAGTTTTTCATGGACAGGCTTATATATGCCGGTAGGAACATAAGACCTGTATACCCTGTATCCGGCAAGATCGTCGCCGGGAACCCTCTCCCACCTCATGTATATGCCGCCGTTTCTTTCGACAGCCTGCAGATTTCTAACAGAACGCGGAGGACCGGCGCTGCCGAATACAATGGAATCGGCCTTTGAAAATATGCTTTCATTGCCAGCCCTGTCGGCGGCACTGACTGCATACACATAGGAATTACCCGTCATTGCCGTCTCATCGCGGTAGAAGCGCTGTGCAAGCGGCACCCTTGCCAGTTCTGAAAGATCCCCGCCGTTGCCTCGGTATATTATATATTCAAGTGCACTGACAGACGGTGAGGCGCTCCAGCTGAGATTGATCCTTATCCCCCTGTCATTTACGGCAAGAAGTCCTGTCGGCGGATCGGGTGGAGTGAAAAGCGGGATCTCAAGGGAAATAGTGACAGTATCACTATAATTCTCCGCATTATCGGATGAATAAACCACATAACGGTATGTTGCACCCTCCTGGAAACCCTGACCACCCTCACCCGGATCGACCCAGGAGAGTTCCCTGGTATCAAAGGGATTCACCCTGCTGAAGCCTCCCGGCAGCCGGTTATCAACCCGGCTTCTGAGAATTATGAAGCTTTTAAGGTCGGAAGTGATCTCTTCGATATCCCATTCAAGAAATACCCTTCCCGTTTCCATATCAAACCGGCCACGCAGATTTTCAGGCGGCGGAGGAGGCATGACATCCGTGATACGGGTCATCACCAGGGTTCCCGGTTCGCTTTCATGACCGGCCTCATTTATCGCGGTGACATGGTAGAAATATGTCCTGCCCCCGGCAACACC
>SKQJ01000176.1 GCA_007119075.1 Bacteroidales bacterium
CTACCTCCATATTCACATCGTTGATATTGCTTCCCTCCCCGCGCGGATGCAAAGAGCCGTGAAAACGCACCATATTGACACCCATTTTGGCAAGCGACCGGGCATAGGCGGCCAGTTCGTCATCATCCAGGTTTCTCGCAGAACTTGCACCATTCACCGCCCAGAACCTTACAGGTTCGCCGTTGCCATTGACAAAGCTTCTACCGTCGTCAGACAGCTGAATAAACCCGTTCTCCCCTGCTGTGTCTTCATTCAGGTACCTTAGATCAAGCCAGGCATCTTCTGAAAAAGGGTCTGGGGGAAACTCCATCTCTATAGTCTGGGCAACCGATAAATTTATAAAACAGGCCAGCAACAATTGTAATAGAAGAACTTGTAATAATTTCATAAGTTGTGATTAGGTACATGGTTAATTATAATCTCAGGCAATCCCCGGGCGGACTACAACCCGGTGTAATTATTTCCTGCTCGGGAAGGGTATAAAAATAATGCTTTTTTCACAGGATGATCCCCATGATACTAAGTCTCACAAAAAGCAATGAAAAATAAACCAGACAAACGTTAATCCTCCAGCTTTAACTTCAGGCACCAGTCCCTGCCGGAAACCTTTCTTCCGGAAGGAAAACTACCTGTACTGATCATTCCTTCATGACAGGAGTTTAATGATATTGGTTTTTCCAGCCATTCTCCGGTTATCGGGTCAAACCATTCCAATTTATAAGTTGCATCAGGAACCAGGCCGGTTACGACAGGCACTTCGGCTTTGTTTTCGAAATAAAGAAATGCCAGTTCTCTATTTCCGGAAAGCAGCATGAAAGACCATCCATCCAGTCCGTCGTCCCTGGAGCCTTCAGCTTTATGGGGTTTCAGCAGATCTCTGCGGGGAACACAACCCTGGTATGCTTTGCCCTCGGAAAGAATGAACCTGGCCAGGTTGGGAAACTGGGAGCCGGATGCACAAACCAGGGCTTCCCAGATATACGGATAGTCTCCTTCATTTTTTGGTTCGCCTGTCGTATTTCCGCCATAGGCACCGGTACCGTACATATGACCGGCCAGACCACCGGACAATACACTGCCATACATCTGTGCCCGGGCAAAATAATGATCCCTGTCCGAATCGGGTTCGGGCGTTTCACCCGCAATGTTGTTGTGAGTAGAGTTGTTCCAGCCCGGGTAATAAGGCTCGAGGTTGGCAGCAGGATAGGGAGGATCAAGTGAAAATATTTCTTCAAGCATGGGATAGAAACCGTGATGGCGGGGAGCATTCCCGACTGCATGCATATTTAACCATGGTGCTTCTTCACCATGCCCGAATTCCCTGTATGTTGAGCCTTCAATAAGAATTGTGTATGGCTGTTCATATGGCAGGCTACCGTATATTTCATAATGGTAAGTCAGGGCCTCATTGAATTCATCTGAAGTAAGGCTGAAAGTTTCCAGTATCCAATCCAGGTGAATTCCACTGAAGATAATATTGTATGCCCCGTACCTTGCTATTATATACTGCACATATCTTGAAAATGACCCGGGCCAGTCAAAATAATGTTTCCATGATGGGCCATGATCCCTGCGCACGGTCTCCAAAAAGGTCACAAATCCCTTATCGCTGAGATATTTTATTTTTTTATCCAGGCTCTTGAAATATTCCGGGTTTAACCTGTCAAAATCTGCAATTACATCCGATTTATCCCATCTGTGAAATGGTATATTCCCTTCTTCATCATGCATATCCTTAGCCGTATTTGTCCCGTTTTTCTTCCATGCCTGACGGACGCCAATTCGATTATCATCTATGTACCTGGGAGGATAATTATCTACTTTCCAGTTCGGAAAAGCGGCAATCATCGCAATAGTGTTATATCCCTGCCTTTTCCGGAAATGAACGGCCTCCTCGAAGCTGATTCCTTCAGCTGGTATATAGTTTTCGTCGGGTATCACTCCCTTCAGGGGGTATCGCCAGGTCGATGCCGCCCACCAGGTATCCCCAAGCATGAAAAACGGCGTGTCATCGGCATATTCAAGTGCCCTCCCATTAGATGACGACTTAATAAACCCCCGACGGTTAGGGTTTTTCGCAATTTCATCTCCATCCCATTCTACAGCATCAAATGTCCCGCTCTTCCCGTTCAGGCCTTCATCATTTACATTTGAATGCGATGTCCAGGACCAGCCTCCGGGCGAGGTTGCAGCAATGCGATAAACAAATTCACTATCGCCGTTCCAGAAGCCATGGATCTTTTTGCTGAAACCGGGGCCCTCGACTTCCACCCAGCAATCCACCTCCAGGTAAGGGTTTTCATAACTGTTGGCGGCGGTAAGGACTACTTCTTTAATCTCGTAAAGGCGGAGCGTTTCCTGTCCCGGATAACCGGGTACCGTCAAAAGAATGCCCGCGAAAAACGCCATTATTACCTTGATGGGCCTGCGCTTGTTAATCATAATTATTATTTTTTGATCCTGATTCCTTATACGGGTCCTTGTTGTTGACCAGAACCGGATTTTAATCCGGAAGAACGCTTGCAACCGGTATTGATCACTACTTTTCCACGGGCATGGCCCTGAGCTATGTATCTGACCGCTTCTATGGCTTTATCAAAAGGGTATTTTTTGTCAATCACAGGCTTGATCCTTCCGCTTTCGGCAAGACTGACTATAATCTCCAGGTCTTTTGAATTTGTTTTTGCAATAAGGAAAAGCATTTTTTTTGATCCGAACGACATGATTTTTCCAAGCAGGACGGATTTTAATATCTGGGCCATCGACCCCCCGGCATTGATGTAGATACCGTTGGGACTTAACAGGCGCTTGTATGCAGTAAGGGGATAATTTCCGTTTACCGCAAGGATAATGTCATAGGAATCATTGATTCTTGTAAAGTCCTCCTGTTTATAATCAATGACCTTATCAGAACCAAGGGAGATCGTTTGCTCAACATTTCCGGTACTGCATACCGAGGTTACAATTCCACCGTAATGCCTGGCAATCTGAATGGCAAATGTACCAACTCCACCGCTGCTTCCGACGATCAATACCTTTTTTCCCTTTTCAATTTTCCCTTTGTCCCTTAATGCCTGCAAAGCTGTAACAGCGGCCAGAGGCAGGGATGCCGATTCTTCAAAACCCAGGTTGGCCGGCTTTAATGCCAGTGCATTTTCGGGGGCAGTTGCGTATTCGGCCAAACCACCAAGCCCGTGGCCGGAAATATCTCCGATTACTTCGTCACCGGGCCTGAACCGCTGAACCTTGTTTCCGGTCCTTTCAATGATGCCGGCTATGTCGGCTCCCGGTATCTTTCCCCCTGGAAGGATACCCATTTTGATCATCCGGTAATCCAGTGCATTCAGTGATGAAGCACATACTTTTATCAATACTTCATCATCTTTAGGCTCAGGTATTGC
>SKQJ01000311.1 GCA_007119075.1 Bacteroidales bacterium
ACCGCTACGGTGAGCATTGTCGCCCCCACATATTGCCCGAGCCCCACTCCGGCCGAATAAAACAGCAGGATCCCGGCGACCGACTGGAAAAGGTAATTCGACAGGGCAGCCTTTCCTGCTTTATTAAAGCTCCAGTCAAGGAATTTCCTGAACCCGGTCAGGTACAACAGGGCAAAGGTAGCAGCATAGGCAGATGTCAGACTTATATAGCCGAAAGTATCCAGGCTGTTGCCGATTACGGCATACCAGCTCTCCTCCAGAACTGCTCCGTTGTCCATTGAAAAATATATATTCAGCGGCAATCCTATAAGATAGCCTGTTACAGCTGCTTTTTTAAGGAATGAAGCATTGTTGTGGATCCGGTTGTCAAGGATGTTCCTTCCTATCCAGAATCCAAGCACAAACATGGCAAGTATCTTGATTACACGGGCATCATAGGCAATTATATATAATCTGAGGAGAGGTCCGACAAAATTAAACCGAAGAACAGTTTCCCATGAATCGTCCCTTATCACCTCTGCGATATTTTCCATTCGGAAGGAACCGGCAGAACCGGATGCTTCGGGCAGTCCGAGTGCTGCCCAGCTTTCCGAAAGCCATTGATAAAGGATGTTGGTGTAACCGCCTGACGATTCGATAAGATACCATGAATGCAACCCCGGTATAAAAAGCAGCAATACTACCGCCCAGAGCAAGCCCCTGTTGGAAAGCGGTTTGAAAAGCAAGAGCAGATAACCGCATATTGCATAAAAAACCAGGATATCGCTGAACCATATTCCCCAGAGGTGTACAATTCCGATAAGAAGAAGAAAGAAAAGCCGTCTGCTGAAATGAACTATAAATGAGCGGTCGGCCGAGGAGGCCCTCATAATCTGAATTGCGAATCCTATTCCGAACAGCAGGGCAAAAAGCGTGTAAAATTTTCCGCTGAACAAGACAATATGGATCCGGTCGAAGGTCGTGTCCCAGCCGGAAAGCAATAAATCATCCCGCCCCTGGTCAAAAAAATAGGTATAGCCGCTGAATACACGAATGTTTATCATAAACATCCCGAATACAGCAAACCCGCGCAGGGCATCCAGGACGTCAATACGCTCTTTCTGCTGTGCCGGCTTTAGTTCCGGTGCGCCATCCCCCACGATTGCCTGTAGTTTCCGATTGTTTTCCTGGTGCCCTGCCCGGCACGGGCAGGAGAAGTGCGCCGGGCAGGTGCACTTTAAAGACCATATCAGTTAAATGCGCCTGCGATCAGAATAATAATGAAGATTACAAGGAAAATGTAAAACAATATTCTGGCGATGGCCGCGAATCCACGGGCGATGGTTGTGAATCCCAAAAGGGCAAAAAGGACGGCAAGTACCGCTGCGCCTATAATCCATTCAATCATGACATTTAATTTAAGTTCATAATCAAGTCTTTATCTAATATAAATTTACCTAATTTTTTGATCATTAACAACAGAGTTTATTTTGATCAAACTTTGAAATCCACCATCTCAGGGTATTTATATCCGTCAGGCTATGCCTGTTTACCTCCCTGATGATTTTTTATTGCCTCAATTCGGCTATATCCGGATATAAAAAAGGCCTGGTATTGAAATGGTAGAACAAGTCGTGGTCTGGCCAGTTGTTTATTTTGCTCAAAGCTGTTTGTACCTGACGGTGTGTTTCGGCCGGCAGATATATGCCCCGTATCGTGCTGGAATTAAAAAACACGGCCCAGCTGATGCCGTTATTTTGCCGCATAACAAGCGCCGAGGTGCCGGTCAGCGTTCCGGTACGCCACCAGTTGCCCTCTCCGTCAGTCCCGGCCCAGCCCAGGGGATTCCCCCCGGCAAGCTTGATATCGGTCATTAACCGGATTGTTTCGTGGGAAAGCAGATTATGCGTTGAAGGAATGCTGTCAAGTGCAACTACAAGCTTCAGGATTTCGGCGGGAGAAGCAACCCATCCTCCGGCGGCGGCAAGCAATTCTATGTTGTTGCCCCCGTATGCCACCGGAATGAGCGGATCGTTGGTGCTGAGCCGGCGACCCGGGATCTCATAATATTTTACTTCATTCTCCAGGCGGTCTTTAAGGAGGCTTTTCCCGATGCGCATTTCATATATCCCCAAAGGTGCAAGTATCGTCTGTCTCACATACGATTCATAATCCTGTCCGGAAACAGCTTCGATAACCTCTCCAAGAATGGCATAGCCGAGATTTGAATAGCTTGTTCGGGAGCCCGGATTGAAATGGAGACGATTTCCCAATGTATGCCGTATTATGTCTACTGCGGTGACTTCTTTCCAGTCCGCCTTCATTCTGCGGGCAATTATGCGGTGCATCCCCATGGGATCACCATATCGTCTGTCCCATCCTGCTGAATGATTTAGAAGGTGGCGCACCGTGATCTCACTGACCCGGGGATCTCTATAATCCTGAAATTCCTCACTGTTGAGTATTCCATCGGGGCCAAAAACCCTGTCATCTATATCCAGCAGCCCCATCTCCGCCATTTTCATTATGGTGGCCCCGGTAATTAATTTGGATACGCTTGCCACCCTGAAAAGATGTCTGGGCTCCACTTTCTCCTGAGCCTCGGCGTCGGCATAACCCAGTCCTTTGGCGAAAACCAGCTGTCCGTCTTTTGTCACCGCAACCGATGCTCCCTTGATATCATATTTCTCCATCATGGATAATACTGCTGTTTCCAGTTGCTTAAAATCTTCAAAATCTGATAAATCATTGCTGATCCGGTGGGATATCGGCTGGATCATCTCCGAACGCAGCACTGTGTTCATAGCTGGGTTTACGGAGGCATCCAGTTGCATTGACCTGTTAACGGAAGTACTTGAAGCAACCTCCCAGAAGTAAAAAATCAGCAGCACCGCTCCCTTGAGCACCAACCCTGTTGAATAAAAAGTTTTCATATCTGTCAACCGCTACTAAAAGAATTAAACAAGAAAACCAATCCAATTCACATTTGTTCAAAACTGTTAACCGATTTCATATCCGTTTTAAAATTCTCCGATATATAATCCCCTTTTTACACAGCTTTCATAGTGAGCGGCAGATTAGTCAGGTTGGAAAGGCCGCTCCGGGATTTATAAATAAGTTACAGCTTTTTTAAATTGTTTCAAAAGCAATCTGTTACGAAATTCATACCAGAAATTTCAGAAGTGAATTCATACAAGGGAGGAAACTTCCCCCGGATGGTAAATTAAATGCAGAGCCCCGGCTTAATCTGTTGCAGCACAAAATTTCACCGCAGTTCATAACCGTTCCATGTTTTACCCGTTCAGGTGTAGAAATTTTACACCATTTTCCGCACTTATTCGGATTTATATCCGGACGGAGACCCGATCCATCTTTGGCCGGTCGTTGGACTGATTTCCGGTCCGTGTCTGGCCGTCATTTG
>SKQJ01000048.1 GCA_007119075.1 Bacteroidales bacterium
CAATGCAATTTTTGCCTGAAAAACCGGTTTATTAGATCCGGATAGTGGTTTGTCGCTTAATTTGACTAACTTCGCATCCTGTTTGAAAAAGATAATGATTTATGTAATCCCGCCGGTTTTAGTGTATCCCTTAACTTTATTGTCACATTCCGGTCGCCGGTATACTGATCTGCTATTCTGATCATTGTTCCGGTTATATGAATTCTGTTTAAAAGATTTATCACAGGTTGCCCTGAACACTTGGAAGCAAGAAGGAAAGCCTCAAAAAAAATATGACATGTTATTTAAAGAAATGGGGCTTTCGCCCGAAATATTAAAGGGCATCCGGGACCTGGGATTTGATTGTGCCACCCCCATACAGGAAAAAGTAATTCCCGTCCTGATGCAGGAAAACCGCGACATCATTGGTCTGGCGCAAACCGGGACCGGAAAGACCGCGGCTTTCGGACTTCCTGCCATTGAAAAAATTAACCTTGACCTGAACGCCCCGCAGCTTTTGATACTGAGTCCCACACGGGAGCTGTGCATGCAGATTGCCCGGGATCTTGAAAGCTTTGGCAAATATATCGGGCGGTTAAAAATTACCGCTGTTTACGGCGGCGCTTCAATGGAGCAGCAGATAAGAGCGCTTAAAAACGGGTCTCACATTGTGGTGGCGACCCCGGGCCGCATTCACGACCTTGTCAGACGCAGGCGTATCGATCTTTCACAGATTTCTACGCTGGTCCTCGATGAGGCTGATGAAATGCTGAAGATGGGATTCCGCGACGATCTGGATGCTATACTGTCAGAAACCCCTGACGGAAAAACCACTCTCCTGTTTTCGGCAACCATGGCCCCGGGCATTGCAGCCATAGCCAGGAAATATATGCATAAGCCGCTGGAATTCACCATCGGGACAAAAAACTCGGGAGCAGAGAATGTAACTCACATTTATCATATGGTTCAGGCAAGGGACCGCTACAGTGCCCTGAAAAGGGTCGTGGATTACCATCCCGGCATATATGGAATCGTGTTTTGCCGTACCAGGCTGGAGACCAAGGAGATTGCAGGCCGGCTAATGAAGGACGGCTATAATGCCGAAGCTCTTCATGGTGACCTTACCCAGGCTCAGCGGGATTATGTGATGCAGAAATTCCGTGAAAGGAATCTCAGTGTCCTTGTTGCTACAGATGTTGCGGCACGCGGACTTGATGTCGGCGGTCTCACCCATATAATCAATTATAACCTCCCCGATGACTCCGAGGCCTATACTCACCGTTCAGGGCGTACCGGCCGTGCAGGCAAAACCGGGATCACGGTTTCCATAATCAATATGAACGAGAGGGGCAGGATAGGACAGATTGAAAGTGCCCTCAGAAAAAAGATCGAGAAGCGGCCTGTGCCCGGCGGACAGGAAATCTGCGAGCGCCAGCTTTACAATATGATAGACCGTATGCAGAATACGGAAGTCGCCCACGATCAGATCGATCCTTTTATGGGCAAGGTTTACGAAATGCTTGCCGGCCTGCCGAAGGAAGAAATTATCAAACGGATGGTTTCGCTGGAGTTCAACCGTTTCCTTGATTATTACCGGGACGCTCCCGACCTGAATATTGAAAGGAAAGCAGCTCGAAACGGAAGCCCGGCCACCGGCGACGGGAACAGGGGCACAAGCCGGCGCCCGGCAGGCAAAAAAGGCGGCCGGTCAATGTCACGCGTTATTTTCAACATTGGCAAGGGCAAGAATATAACAAAAAGGGAGATCATCGATCTGTGTGCCGGATCCAATTCCCAGTCTTCGGAAATAGGAAATATTGAAATATATAAAAGGGCCTCTTCTGTCGAGGTTGAAAGCAGGATAGCCACAGACGTAATAAACGGTTTGAATCGCACCGTCTATAAGGGCATCAGGATCGAAGCCGAAGAGAATTATGAATACGCGGGCAATGATTTCCGGGACCGCAATAAAGGCCCCCGGGGACGCAAAAAGACAAAAGAATGGAACGGCTGGTAACCTTCCCCGGCACTTCTGCGGTCGAAATTACTCCATCGATAGCCACTACATGGTTATCGGTCACATCGGTCAGATGCTACCGGCTGCCGGTCACCCGGATCAGCCACTCACGGCTCCCGGTCACCGCCGGTTTCAGCGGCTGCTGCCAATATTTATTATTGGGTAAATAGCCCGGCCCCGGGTTTCCCCTTTTATTGCCTGGTTGCGGAAAGATTGATCACAAGCGCGAGATCATCAAGAATGAAGCGGTCTATAAGGTTCGCGTAGACTGTCGGGGACTGGTAATTAACTCCCCATTCGGTTCTGTCTATGAGAAACTGCTCCGACCTGGCCGAAACCCTGTCACCGTTAACATCTATGGCTGCATCAAAGGTCACCGACCTGGTCACGCCGCGCATCTGGAGATTGCCTGTTATCCGGTGGGTGTTTTCACCCGCAGGGTCCTCAATTTTTTCTGTCCCGGTTATTTCAAAAACTGCCTCCGGGTGGTTGGGTACATCGAAAAAATCATCCGACTCCAGATGTGCTTTCAGCCTGGCATTTCTAGCGGGATCGGTAATATCAAGAACGACAATGTTTTCAAGGTCGATTACAAACCGGCCCCCTGCAATCTCACCGTCGCTTACCATTAGCTGTCCCTCCTTTAATCCTACAATTCCATCGTGCTGGGATGCGGGACGCGCACCGATCCATTCGACATTGCTGGTTTCAATATCGGCGAAATAAGTTTCATAATTTTCAATTCCGGTTACCGGGGCAGCGGCATCACCGGTAACGGCTCTTTCTCCGGCCGGACTCTGGCAGGATATGAATGCAGCCAGGGAAATAATCAATACTGTGATTCTCATGGTCATCAATAGTTTTATGGTTTTGTATTGCTGTTTCTTAAAATGCCTGTTTTTCTTTTGGCAGGCATCATTCGGAAGCGTATCAATCTTTACAACAGGAAATAACCGGTTATGTTTAATGTATTTTTCTACGAGGGTTCCCGGGGTAATGTATTGTTTAAAAAAGCAATCAATTGAAAGACAGTAATGTATAAGGTAGTTTTTGATTGTCTGATCCGTGTATGGATGCCTCTGCGATTTAGTTAAATATGTTTAAACATTCTCATATGTCAATTGTTTTATATGATATAAGAACCGGGTAATAAATTAAAAAGGGAAACCATGAAAAAATTATCTGGAATTTTGATGCTGACGATGGCACTGGTTATCTCGTGCGACAGGGACGATGACGACAATAACGACCGGCCGCCCAATGAGGTCTGGATGAGCGAGAATTCATTCATACCCGTCACGCTGACCGTTTCAGAAGGTACAACTGTTCGCTGGGTAAACAACAGCGCGGTTATTCACAATGTAGTCCATGATACCGGTATGTTCAACGAATTGCTGA
>SKQJ01000220.1 GCA_007119075.1 Bacteroidales bacterium
AAAGCCGTCCACCATCGGAAGCCTTATCAGCAAAAACCAGGTCGCAATTTCCACGCTTGAGCCGGCTGATGCATCGGGGAAAAAGGGTTGCTCCGATATTTAATTACTAATACAACCGGTCGGTCAGACACCTGACAGTCATTCCGGTTGATTTCGTGTAATTGCTGAAGGCATAATGGTACATGGTGCTCGAGCCGCCGTAAAAGTAAAGGTATTTGCCGTATGTCCGGCTGAATTCCGAGCTGGACCAGTAGGCCCCATATACTCCCCGCGATACGTGATCGCCTGTCAGCGGCTCAATAAAACCTGCGGCATGAAGCCTGAGTTCGGAGTCGAAGGTGTGTGCCAGGCTGTTCCATTTTCCTTCCTTATGGGCCGCTTCCCACTCTGCCGCGGCAGGCATGCGCCATTCAGTCCCGAGCAATAATGCACAGGGATCCTGGTCAGCCAGCCAGCCGGTCTCCTCATCAATCCTGTCAATCCATTCAGTTTGTGGAATCACAGTTCCGCCGGCTCCGCTAAATCCCTGCTTCCGGTTGAACTGCCAGTACCAGCCGGATGTCTCAGGAGAACCGTCATTGCCAGAAGCTGCAGGATGATCAGCCCCAAGGTTCTGTATTATCCAGCATTTGGGCTCGCCGGTCAGCGATGATTTTACTGTCCGGTAAATAACCGTTTTGCTCTCGGGTGCCACATTTCCCCGGGTGTGGACAACCACAAGGTCTTCACAAGCGGTCATGAAGCTCACATTATCCCCATAGGATATTCCCCGTGAGTTGATTGCATATGCCCGTACATAATAACGCACCATATTATCCAGTCCGGTCAGCAAACTGTAAAAAGTGCCGGTACCGGGTTCCGATTCAGCCATTCCGCTATGATTTTCCAGGCTCGGATCCTGGGATGTGCCCCAGACAATGCCTCTCCGGGTTACCGGACTGTTGCCGTCGCCATATACATGACCGCCGCTTTTGGCCGAATTAGAGGATATTTCATTTACTTCCAGGGTTAATAGAAATGGCGCAGTAATTTCACGTTCGGTATTGCATGCTGCGCAGATACCGATAAATAAAAGAGGTATTATATATGTGCGAAATGCCATTAAGATTCTTTTTTAAGCAAGTTATCCAAAATATGTGAAAAACCCAACACACCTTTTTCTCTAGAATTTATAGTGCCGGCACGCCTTGGGACGGAACTTGACCCTTCTGATGCAATTTATTGTACAGGACTGAATCTAAGCCTAATAGTCTAATATGGGCAATCTCATCCCTTAATATCCGTCATTTGTCACGCAGATTTATCATTTGATAAAAATGCAGGCAAGCGAAATGAACAAATGCCGGTGAAATCCCTTAAAGCACTGTCATTAATTTAGATTTAATAGCAATTGTATATGGATAATTCAGGAAAAGTAAAATTTCTTAAATGGGAGGCGAGTCAAGAGCGGATGCTGAAATTAACCATGGATTTTTTGGAATTCGTCATGGTCCTGATCTCCATACCTATAGCTTATATTATCACAACCAGTATTCTCAGCTATTTCAATTACTCCTGGAGATTCGATATTTACCAGTTTGCCGTCTTCAGCATACTGATCATGATATCATGGTTCGTGCTTTCCCAGGTAATTTCTATGGCAAAACTGCCCAGAAGCCAAAGGTACCTAACCCTGTTTTTTCATTTCGTCAGGGTCAACTTCCTTAATCTTGTGGTTCTTCTCATTCTCAGATTTGTTCTCGGCCTGCACGCAATACCGTTGATCTTCATTTTTCTCCTGGTTCCGATCAGCATGATCATTACCTATGCCATCAGGTTGCTGGCCTTTAAGAAGCTCAAAATATATCGCGCCAGCGGACATAATCTTCGTCATGTGATAGTGATAGCGGACAGCTGTTCGGCCGATATCATCGACAGATTTATCAGCCAGAAGGACTGGGGCTTTAAGATCAATTCAATAGTTTCAGGATCCGGAAGCATCAGGAGAAAATACGGGGATAAATTTGACATACAGCCAGATACCTCGAGAATCAAGGATATTCTCGATAACAATGTTATCGACGAAGTGATATACAGCAAGAAACATATTGATAACGAAGAAATAAACAATCTGGTGGAAATTTGCAACGAAGTCGGAGTGATTTTCAGGTTGCAGTCGTGCGTTGCACCCGACGATTCGGTATATCTTCAACTGAAGCCGGTAAATAACCATAAACAGCTTGCGCTGGTCGATATTCCTTCCAACAACATGCCATTGCTGATAAAAACCATGGCCGACATTTATTTTTCTATTACCGCAGTAATACTTCTTTTCCCGTTTTTTTTGCTCATAGCGCTCATTATCAAATTCGAATCAAGGGGCCCGGTATTTTTTAAACAAGAGCGTGTAGGTCTCCGCGGAAGGAAATTCAAGCTGTATAAATTCCGCACCATGGTTGCGGACGCAGAACAATTGATGGAAAAGCTCAGGGAAAAAAATGAAATGGACGGACCAACCTTTAAAATGAAGGATGATCCCAGGATTACCCGCTTCGGTAAATTCCTGAGAAAAACGGGGCTTGATGAGTTTCCCCAGCTTTTCAACGTGATCGCGGGGCAAATGTCGCTGATCGGGCCCCGGCCGCCAATTGAATCGGAGGTGAAACAGTATGAGAGATGGCAATTGAGAAGATTGTCTGTAAAGCCGGGCATAACCTGCACATGGCAGATCATACCCAACAGGAATGATGTCAAATTTGAAAAATGGATGGCGCTTGACCTGCAGTATATAGATAACTGGTCGCTTGCCAGGGATATCAAACTGTTCTTCAAAACAATCGGCACCATGTTTTTTGCCAGCGGAAGGTAATTTCGTGTTCCAGCCTGTTTGCCTGGCTTTCTGCCTTCCTGTTAATTTCTTATCAATGAAATCCTTCCATTGGACGCTTGACTTTGCAAATTAATAAAAATCAGGTCTTTTCTCCTTGCCCGCAGCTTTGAATAGCGGAGAAAATTTCGTAATTTAGAGTAAGGAAACACCATTAGCCCCACCATACCCCACCGAGGACCGACAAGAGAGTGCAGGATTACGCAGGGTGGAATTTCAAATTCCCCACATTTTTAATTGAGTGAGAAAAATACTGAAAAAGCAGGAGCTATATGTATAATGAAAATATATCGCAGGAGAAAGTGAGGATACCATTGAAAATAAAAACGGATGCAAGGGAGATGCTGGATATAGCAGAATTTCTGACAGTGTTCCTATGCATACCGCTGTCCTGGATGTTGACGGGGGTCATGATCAGCAATTTCACTTTCCCCTTTTACACTGTGGATTTCAAGCTCTTTATTCTCAGGCATCTGAATTATTTCAATTATTCGTGGCAGTTTAATCTGACAGAGTTTATAATTTTCATTCTGATTGTAACGGTAAGCTGGCACGCATTTTTCCGGCTTACCAATATGGCACGGTTGCCACGCAACCAGAGATACTTAACGGTTGTGATCAATTATATTACCGGTAATTTCTTCATTCTTATAATTTTACTGAGCTCTAAATTCATATTCAATCTCTCTTCGATCCCTGTAATATTCATACTGACCTTTGTGACTGTCAGTCTGCCGGTAACTCTGGCCATAAGGCTTTTATCGATGCATAAGCTAAGAATATACCGGGCAGGGGACAATGATCTGCGGCACGTGCTGGTGATTGCCGACGATAATTATACAAATATTATCGATAAACTAATCGATCAGAAAAACTGGGGATACAAGATACATACCATCATCTCCGCCTCCCCGGGCATCGGGATGAAGTACGGCAATGAGATACAGGTTTTGCCACCGGATACCGATATCAAAAGAATCCTTGACAGCAGTGTAATCGACGAAATCCTGTATTGCAGGAAAGATTCAGATGAAGAAGAAATCCGGAGACTGATAGGTATCTGCAATGAGATCGGTGTAGTATTCCGTGTTCAGTCCTGCGAGACGATAGTAGACCCGATGCAGATAATCCTTAAAACTGTCAATCAGAACGGCGGGCTAACACTTGTAGATATCCCCTCTCTCCGAATGCCGCTGGCTATAAAGACCCTGGCCGATCTATACCTGTCGCTAACGGCGTTGATACTTCTGTCGCCTTTTTTCCTGATTATAATGCTCCTGATAAAGATTGATTCCAGGGGACCGGTATTTTTCAAACAGGAGCGGGTCGGGCTACGCGGAAGGAAATTCCAGCTGTACAAGTTCAGGACAATGGTTGAAAATGCCGAGGAACTGCTTGAGAAAATCAGGGAAAAGAATGAAATGGACGGCCCTACCTTTAAAATGAAGGATGATCCAAGGATTACAAAACTTGGTAAATTCATGAGAAAAACCGGAATTGATGAATTTCCGCAGCTAATCAATGTTATAAGGGGTGAAATGTCGCTGATCGGACCCCGTCCGCCGCTGGAGTCGGAAGTTCAGCAATATGAGCGGTGGCATCTCAGAAGGCTTTCGGTCAAACCGGGAATAACCTGCACCTGGCAAATTATGCCCCAAAGGAACGATATTAAATTTGAAAAGTGGATGGACATGGATTTAAATTATATTGATAACTGGTCACTTGGCCTTGATGCCCGGCTTTTTTTCAAAACCATATCGGCATTTTTCATAGCAGAGGGAAGATAGTCCATCCGGCCTGCTGCTTAAAGTTAATAAATCTATAATCAGTAATAATATTTGAACATATCGAAATAGTGGTTTGTTATATACCATGGTAATAATAAATCATAGAACTACAGTTAAATGCTTATCAAATGTCATATATTTTCAAGAAAAAGATAATTTCCCGCGTTCTTTGTATCTCGGTGTTCTCAATATTGTTTGGCACCTCCTGCGTACCAACAAGCCGTCTGTCATATGTTCAGTCACCAGCGGGCACAAACCTGGCTGACATGCAATATACAGGTCCGCAGACCGACAACATTATCAGGTCCGGAGATGAACTTTATGTCAGAATAACAAGTGCCGACGAAGAAAGAACTGCTGTAATGTATCAGGATCAGAACAGGATACATGATCCCACTTTGCTCAGCCATACGGTAAGTGAAGATGGAACGATCAAGCTGCCATATGTAGGCAGAATAGCGGTGGGAGATCTGACCCTTGAGGAAGCGTCTGATTTCATTGAAACCTTAATGAGTGATTACCTCTTCGTTCCTTCGGTTTATATAAGATTTGTGAATACAAAAGTCACGGTTCTTGGTGAAGTGAGAAATCCGGGGGTCTTTGTGTTTAACTATAAAAACATCAATATTCTCCAGGCTGTTGCCTACGCCAACGATATAACTGAATTTGGAGACAGAAGAAATGTATTGATAATAAGAGAAGAAGACGGAATGAGAAGAACCAAGAATTACGTTGATCTTACATCTGATGCTTTACTTGAATCGGAGTGGTACACGATCAAATCGGATGATGTAATTTATGTAGAACCACTGGGAAGAAAGAAATGGGGTATGGCCACGGTGCCATATAATCTGATTCTTTCGGCAATCACGACTGCACTGGTGATAAGCACTTACATCGGGCGTTAAAGATCTTTAAGCGGGGCAGAACCATAAAGCGCAATTTATCCATAAACATTGGATGGAAATTTAACAGAAACTATGAAAAATTCGGATGATATATTGTCAAACAATCTTTTACGGCTGGTAAAGGATTTGTCAAAATACTGGTATTTAATCGCTATTTCACTGTTTATAGCATTATCAATTTCTTTTTTCTATCTGAAATACGCCGCAAAAACATACACTGTAAGCAGTTCTGTGTTACTGAGACTGGAAAACAACAACAACTTTGCCAGGGCCGGCGGAAGAGGGGGACCCGATATCGGAAGGGCATTTGATGTCATTTTGCAGGACAAAACCATGCAGAATGAAATCCATTTTATGCAATCCCTGCCACTGATAAGAGAAATTGTGGATGAAATGGACATCAGAATTCATTACTATGCTCAGGAAGGCAGGATTCCGGAAAGCTGGACTTTCAGCTATGAAAACATCTACAGGAGTACACCCTTCTGGATCATTCCAACTGAAAATCATATCCAGCCAGCCGAGATGTTTTTTAATATAAAGATACTCGATGAAAATTCATTTCATATATCTGCATCAGCCGACGATGCTGTTATAATGAATTTTTCAAACGGCGAGAGGATAATCAGCAGAAACCAGGAATTTGAGCTGGAGGGGGTCTATCAATTCGGATCACTGATTGAAAATGATCTTGCCTCCTTCACAGTGCTTCTGAATTCAAATTTTGATCCCGACCGGCATTTTGATCAAAAATTATTCTTTAAGTTCAATAACCTTGACTGGCTTGCAAATTCATTTAAGGGAGCGCTTACTATTAATTCCAAAGCAATGGAATCGTCGCTTGCCGAGCTCACGGTGAAAGCAGAAAACCGGCAGCTTGGAATCGATTTTTTGAATGCGCTTATCGACAAATATATAGAAACCAATATTGAGGAAGCCAATTTCATGGCAAATAAAACAATTGAACATATCGAACGGCAACTCATGGATGTTTCCGATGATCTGGCAACCTCAGAGGAACAGCTTCAAAATTTAAGGAGCGGGCACAGTATTATGAATATCCAGGAAAAGGCCCAGAATATTGACCAGCAAATTACTAATTTCAGAAACAGAAGACAAGAAACCCGAAGAAGACTTAGCCATCTCGAACAGCTTGAAGATTATTTTATCCAGTATAAAGACTCTGCGAGAATTCTGGCGCCTTCGGCTCTTGGACTGGCCGACCCCTTGCTGAATAACATGATGCAGGATCTTATGACCCTGAATGCAGAGAAACACCGGATCATTTCGCAGGATCAGACAAGGAATCCCAGGCTTCAGACCATCGATACACAGGTCGAAAACCTGAAAAATGCGATCTCTGAAAATATAACCTTTACAATAAACACAACAAGACGCGAAATTAACGAACTGGATTCGCAAATAGCTGCGCTTAATCAGGAATTCGCAACCCTTCCTGCAACACAGAGAGAGCTTTTAGGAATTGAAAGACGGTTCAATCTGAACGATGCCGTTTATACATCGCTGCTTGAAAAAAGAATCCAGGCACAAATAATTAAAGCATCAAAGCTCCCCGATGCAAAAGTAATTGAGCCGCCGCATCCGGCGGGAATTGCGAGCCCGAATAAAATAATTATCTATTTCTTTGCCATCTTTCTGGGATTAGTGGTGCCATCGGGCGGAATTCTCGGCATGAAACTAATCAACAACTTCATAACCAGCAAGGAGGATATCAAACAAATAACCAGGATACCAATACTAGGATCGATCCCGGTGAACGAAAGCTCTTACCAGAACGTAGTAAGAGAAATGCCAAGATCTCCTATGGCAGAATCCTTTCACATCCTGCGCACAAACATGGTGTATCATCTGAGAGGTGAATCCAATAAGACAATTCTGGTTACCTCCTCTCTGCCCGGCGAAGGCAAATCCTTTACTGCAATAAACCTGGCAACAAGTTTTGCCCAGACTAACAGCAAAACAATCCTTGTGGAGTTTGATCTGCGCAATCCGAATAAATTTGTAAACGAAGCTTTCAAAACCAAAGAAATCGTTGGTATCAGTTCGTACCTTATAAAAAAGGCGACACTCGACGAAATAATTGTGCCGACCGAAGTGGGTAATCTTGATATTATGCTGGCGGGACAAATACCCCCTAATCCCATAGAGTTGATTTCTTCTCCCGAAGCCATTCAAATGTTCCATGAGCTACGGGCAAGATATGATTACATTATCATTGACACTCCGCCATACAGTCTGGTTACCGATGCATTCCTTTTGATGAATATGGCAGATATCAAGCTGTACATAAGCAGGATTGGGTTCACAAAGAAACAAGACCTGTCCATCAATATGGAAGATATTAAAGAGAAAAACATAAGAGACATTCATCTGGTAGTAAACGGAAGCCATGAGTTGAATTCTCGATACGGAAAATATGGCAAATACGCCTATGCGGAAAAATCCACGAAAAGAAGCCAGCTGACAAAGCAGCTCGATCAATTCAGATCAAAAACAGCAACTTTTTAAGCTTTAAGGCATGACTACAGAGTTGGAATCCACAAAAATTTCAATGCCGGCTCCCAAAGTCACCAAATATGACTTCTTTAATATAAAACTTGATATAACCGGTCAGGAAGAGGTATTCAGGCAATGTAAACACTTTTTGAATTCGAACAGACCCAATACCATTTTCTTTTTGAATGCGCATTGCTTTAACCAGTCGCAGATTAACAAGGAGTATCGTAATGCTATCAATCAATCTGATCTGCTGCTTAACGACGGCATAGGCATAAAACTTGCATCTTTGTTGGCCGGAGTGAATATAGGAGAGAATCTCAATGGTACAGACCTGATCCCAAAAATTCTTGCTCTTGCAGGCAGGGAGAACAAAAAAGTATTTTTTCTCGGTGGCATCGAAGGAGTTGCTGAAAAAGCAGCTTCAAGGACAAGAAAATTAATTCCCGGAATCCGGATTTCAGGTTGCAGATCGGGATACTTCAAAGATGAAGATACAGAAGGCATAATCAAACATATCGATAATTCGGGCGCAGATATACTGGTACTGGGAATGGGAGTGCCTAAGCAGGAGCTGTGGGCATATGAAAATCAAAAAAAACTGAAGAATATTAAAATAATAATTGCCGGCGGAGCCATACTTGATTTCATTTCAGGAAGAGCAAAGCGGGCGCCCTTATGGATGCGCAAAATACATATGGAATGGTTGTACCGGCTATACAGGGAGCCCGGACGGATGTGGAAAAGGTATATAATCGGAAATATAATTTTTTTCGTCCATCTTTTCAGAATAAAATATTTATTGCCCAAAAATAATCAGGCATCATGATTTTTTCACTCCCTGCCTTTTCATTGCGTCAGCAAATGCGACTCCAAAATGTTCCCAGGTATGTGACCGTATAAATTCTTCCAGTTTTTCATGATCCGGCACGTTTTCATTTTCCCTGATACTTTCAAGGATTTCCGGCAGCTGTTCAAAGCTGTCATAGGTTTTTATTATGCCCAGATCACCCATTTCAGCAAACGCACCAACATTTGGTCCGAGCACAGATGCATAATAGGAAATTGAATCGGCCAGGACACCTGAACTCAGCACAGATTTGGCAGAGTAAGTAAACAAAACAATCCGTGATTGGCCAATCAGTTCTCCAAGCTTCTCATTACTGATAAACCTGTTGTCTATTATTATGTTCTCCCGCTCATAAATTTTGATCGATTCCTGAAATTCAGATGAGAGTATTTTGCCGGTTATCAGTATACGGTATCTATCAAGCAGATCCTTTTCCTGCAAAAAAGCCAAAAAAGTGTCAATTCCCTTATATGGTGCAATAGTGCCCCAGATCAGCACATCATATGTTTTTGGCCGGGGAGTTTGCTGGTCCTGGGGAATAACCGGATGAGGATAATAAAATATTTTTGATGAGGAACCGGGATATATTGATTCTGCAAATGCAATACCTTCCCTGGAATGAGTTAAAATGAAATCGCTTCCATATAATAAGGCTTTAAATAATTTTTTTTTCATCCCCAGCTTTTTGGAGGAATGAGAAAACTTATTATGAAGGGTCCACACTATCTTTATGCCCAAAAGGCGCCGGAATTTTAAAAGGGATAACAAAAACAGATACTGAACAAAACCTCCCTTCTTCTCAGGAATATCTTCAGCCCAATTAAGAAAGACCATATCAATGCCAGGCAGGAAACCCAGGAGATTAAGGATTCCTGAATTTGAAGGATGTGGCCTGTTGACATAATGGATATATGAACCGGTAGAATCCATAAATTTATCAAGGTACGGGTTATAAACTCCTGTAGTCAATCTTTTGGTGAGAGGGTATAAGTAGGCTTTAATTTTTTTATCTTTCCTGTCCATGCTAATTTTTCTTTATCCCTATTGCATTGAGAATTTTCCATTTGAAGAATCCGCCGCTGTACCGGAAATATTTATTGAATAAGAGAAAATATGCCAGAAGTGAATCTGCATGTTTTCTGTAAAAGGCAATATCTTTTTTCAGATTGTAATTGGATTTGATACTCGTAAGTGATTTGTAAAGTCCCGCGGTGTTTCCTCCATGTTTCAATCCGGTATTGGTTATATCATTGTAGATGATAAGCTGCGGAAATGCGATCAGACTGAATCCTGCTTTCTTGGCTCTGAAAGTATAGTCACTGTCGCCATGGTATTGCGGAAAGTTTTTTTCATCCAGCAGCCCAATTTTATCATAAACCGAGCGATGAACCAGGGTTCCCATTCCGGGGAACCAGTCGACTTCAATGGTTTTGCGATAAACCTCGCTGTCTTCTTCACGTTCTCCATACATGAAGCGCCGACCATTTGACGGATTGAATTTGCCACCCATCCCCCATATTTTGTTTTGATTCTGCATAAATATTTTTGACCCGATAACCACATCGTTACCGGTCGAATCAATTATCTTAAGCAACTCGTCAAAATAATTTTCGGCAGGTTGAATATCATTATTCCACCATAATACATAATCGGCGTCAAGGCTGTTCATGGCATAATTCATCCCTTTATTGATTCCCCCGCTCCACCAAAGGTTGCCATTTCCGCGAAGAAGATGCACCGATGGATAATTTTCTTCTATCCAGGATGCCGTGCCATCGCTCGAAGCGTCATCAACGACAATTATCTGGAAGTCAATGCCGGGAGCATTGATTCCCGACAGGATCCGGGACAGGGATTTCAGACAGATCTTTGTGTAATCAAGTCCGTTGAAAACAGTGATTATGATAGCAATTACCATTGCTTCACCATTTTTCATTTTAAATTTCCGAATCATTTTGTAATGCAGTTTATGTCATATAAACTCATTAAATAGTAGAATGTTTAATTTCAGGCTTTCGATATCGGACTTCCCCGGCAACATATCTCAAAAACAGGACCTGATGCCATCATTTTCAAAATACTGTCATTGGCCTTTGTGAAACAATATCGGAATATCTTCCGGCTTTATCACTTTACAGGATTATCGGGTAAAAAGAAAAGACTATTGCAGAAATGATAAATTTTTAGTACCTTTAATAGCGTGACACATTGGTACGAGAGCGCAAGCGCATGAACCAGGCAGGAAAAATGCCATTGAATATCAGACCTGGCATTCCTGGACCATGCCCATACTACAGCTTTCAAAAACCATTAATTAAAACCATTATTAATATTAAAGTTTTACGAAAATGAAAAACAAAGCATTCTTTTTGGGTTTACTAATCATGGGAATATTATTTTTTTCCGCAAGCAGCTGCTCAAAAGATGATGAGCCGGGTGTTCCTGTTGTATCCACCACGGAAGCAACAAAGATTAGCCAGACAACAGCCGCATCGGGCGGGAACATAACCAATGATGGAGGAGCGACAATAACAGCACAAGGTGTAGCCTGGAGCACAAGCCAAAGCCCAACCATAGACGACAGCAGAACAGAGGATGGCAACGATGGGGGGAGCTTTGCAAGCAGCATCTCCGGCTTAGAGCCCAACACAACTTACTATGTCAGGGCTTACGCCACAAACAGTGTGGGTACAGGCTACGGTGACGCCATATCGTTTGCGACGCTCGAAGAAGTTGTAGATGCTGATGGCAATTTTTATTCAACCGTAATAATTGGCAATCAGGAATGGTTCGCCGAGAACCTGCGCACTACCGTGTACAATGACGGCACACCGATACCCAACATAAGAGGTGACTTAAACTGGATCAATCTGACAACAGGCGCATACGCATGGTACAACAACAATGAGGCAAGCTATAAGGAAACGTATGGGGCACTTTACAACTGGCATGCCGTTGAACCGGGCAACCTCTGCCCTGCAGGCTGGCATGTGCCCTCCGATGAAGATTGGAGATCCCTAACCGATTATGTAGGCGGGCGAAGCTTAGCTGGCGGCAAGCTTAAGAGCACCCGTACCGCCCCCGATGCACACCCGCGCTGGCAAAGTCCCAATACAGGCGCAACCGATGAGTATGGCTTCTCTGCCCTTCCGGGCGGCATCCGCGGCGAAAATTTCAATTTCATTGGCATCTACGGTTTCTGGTGGTCCTCTACCGAAAACTCACCGGAGGAGGCCTGGCGCCGGTTCATCGACTTCGATTTCGTCTTTGTGAGCCGCAGCCACGACTTCAAGCATCATGGCTATTCAGTCCGCTGCGTTAGGGATAATTGATTTATCCGAACCTTCCCGGGCAACCCCCTTATAACTGCCGGCTGAAGCTGACAGTAAACGGACGCCGATC
>SKQJ01000171.1 GCA_007119075.1 Bacteroidales bacterium
CATTTATCAAGGGCCTCGGAGAATTTGGGCGAAATAGTGCGGATATTTTCTCCGTAATGTTTTTTGAAGTCGCCGAGCGTATGCTCGTAAAGCTTTTCAAAAGCTTTGTTCGCCCATTCAAGTCCACCTTTGGGATTGGTAATAAGAACTGAATTTTCCGATCTGTCGGCCACGAGCGACATTTTTTTTAATTCGGCCGATTGCCTCAGGTTTTCCAGGTGAAGCTTATTTCGCTGGATCAGGTATTTGATCCTTATAAGCAATTCTACTCTTTCGATGGGTTTCCTAATGAAATCATCGGCCCCTGCATTTATTGCCTGCTGCACCTCGCTGGAGAGAAAATAGCTCGCCATAAGAACCGGTGTGTTCCTGAAACGGCCGTTTCCCCGAATATTCTTTATTGCCCCGATTCCCTGCGCCAGGGGGTCGTCGAAATTAATTATGATTATATCAGGTATTTCCCCGTCAATTATATGCTTTTCAATATTGAGAGTAGTTGAGACTGTAAATTCGTGAATGAATATTTCAAGGGTTTTCCTTAAAATGGTCAATGGTCTCAGATTATCGCCCGCAATAAGAACTTTATATTTGGTTTTGTTTTTTTCCATTGCAAAATGGTTATCCGGCAATCAATGCTTCACGATCGGAAATCCATAACAGTGTCCCAGAGGGTATGGCCGCCCGGATCAGCCTTGATGATAACCGGTATGCCGCTAACGGGGTGGTCAAAGGATATTTCCCTTGCATGCAATCCTATTCCTCCGTTTTCCATTGAACGGGGAAACCCGTATTTAAGGTCACCAAGGATTGGAATACCGGTGTGTGCCAGCTGGCAGCGTATCTGATGGTGCCTTCCCGTTTGCAGTTCTATTTCCAGAAGCGAGTAATTATCAAATATATAAAGCGTCCGGTAATCAAGGATGGCCTCCTTTGAGCCTTTAACCGGTTTATTATAGATGTACGATTTGTTTTGGGCCTGGTTTTTTTTCATATGATTTATGAGCCTGTCTTCATCCTTTTCCGGCTTGCCTGCTACAAGTGCCCAGTATATCTTTCTGACCCGTCCGGTTTTGAAAAGATCATTCATCCTTGACAGGGCCTTTCCTGTTTTTGCAAAAACCACCGCTCCGCTAACCGGCCGGTCAAGTCTGTGGATTACTCCCAGGAATACATTGCCGGGTTTGTTATACTTGATTTTCAGCCACTGTTTTAAATTTTCCGCCATCGGTATATCACCGGTCATGTCTCCCTGTACCAGCTCGGAAACCCTTTTGTTTACGGCAATGATATGGTTATCTTCATAAATAACTTCCGGAGAGTACATTTGCTCCATCTGTCACTTAGTATTGCTCCTTCTCGTTGGGAAAATTCATGTTCTTCACGTCATCTGTATAGTTTTGAACGGCACCCTTTATCTCTTCGTACAGATTATGATAACGTCTCAGAAATCTTGGCGAAAAATCCTGTATTATTCCCAGCATATCATGCAAAACAAGAACCTGCCCGTCCACATCCCGTCCTGCTCCTATACCGATCACCGGTATTTTCAGGGAAGCAGAGACGCTTGAGGCGAGTTTGGCCGGAATCTTTTCAAGAACAAGCGCAAAACAACCGGCCTTTTCCAGAAGCTGGGCGTCATTGATCAATTTGCCGGCTTCCTCTTCTTCGGTTGCCCTCACAACATAGGTTCCGTATTTATGGATGGATTGCGGCATGAGTCCGAGATGACCCATTACGGGTATGCCGGCCGACAAAATGCGCCCTACCGATTCAAGTATCTCTCTTCCTCCCTCCAGTTTGACCGCATGGGCCCCGGTCTCCTTCATTATTTTTATTGCCGAGCATAGCGCCTCCTTTGAATTTCCCTGGTATGTGCCAAAGGGCATGTCAACGACAACCAGTGCCCTGTTTATGGCCTTCACAACAGAAGTGGCATGGTAAATCATCTGGTCGAGTGTAATGGGAAGAGTCGATTCGTTTCCTGCCATCACGTTCGAGGCGGAATCTCCTACCAGTACTATGTCTATGCCTGTTGAATCTATGATCCTGGCAAGGGAATAGTCATATGCGGTTATCATGGCGATTTTTCTGCCATGAAGCTTCATCTCCTGCAACACATGCGTGGTCACTTTTTTAGGTTTCACCATCCGGATTTTATGATATTGTTTCTATATGCTGATTAATCAAGCAAACCTACAAGAATTTTCAACAAATCGCAACAGGAGAGCGCGGCAAATTCAGGTATTCGTTTCCCTGTAATCCTGATTGACCGGCCCGGAATCTGACATTATGTCTTTTTGTCATAATTTGTTTTATTGGCAGTCTGCAATACATATGCCAATATTGCATAATCATGGCAAGTTCGTGCAATGGCACAATCATTGACAGAGTAAAGCAAAAATAATTCAAAACTGAAAAGATATCATGGGTAAAATAATTGGAATAGATCTGGGTACAACTAACAGTTGCGTTTCGGTTATGGAAGCCAACGAACCTGTTGTCATCCCTAATAGTGAAGGTAAACGCACAACTCCCTCGATAGTGGCATTTATCGAAAATGGAGAAAGAAAGGTGGGCGATCCTGCCAAAAGGCAGGCGATTACCAATCCCGAAAAGACCGTATCCTCCATAAAACGGGTAATGGGAGAGCCTTATGAAAAGCTCACCAAGGAGGTAGAAAGGATGTCATATAAAATTGTCAAAGGAGACAATAATACTCCCCGGGTGGCTATTGGAGACCGTAAATATTCGCCCCAGGAGATCTCTGCGATGATTCTCCAGAAAATGAAAAAAACGGCAGAAGATTATTTGGGCCAGGAGGTTACAGAAGCAGTAATAACCGTGCCTGCATATTTCAGCGACTCTCAAAGACAGGCAACCAAGGAGGCAGGAGAGATCGCCGGATTGACAGTGAAAAGAATCATCAATGAACCTACCGCTGCCGCCCTTGCCTACGGACTTGACAAGAAAGCTCAGGACCTGAAGATAGCTGTGTATGACCTTGGCGGCGGAACATTTGATATATCGATACTCGAGCTCGGCGACGGCGTCTTTGAGGTTAAATCCACAAATGGCGACACCCATCTGGGGGGCGATGATTTTGACCAGGTTGTTATTGACTGGCTGGCCGAAGAGTTCAAAAAAGACGAGGGGATTGATTTAAAAAAGGATCCGATGGCCCTTCAGAGACTGAAGGAAGCTGCCGAGAAGGCCAAGATAGAGCTTTCGAGCTCATCCAGTACAGAGATTAACCTGCCTTATATAATGCCGGTCGACGGCATTCCCAAGCATCTTGTCAAAACCCTGACCAGGGCGCATTTCGAAAAGCTGAGCGACAGCCTCATACAGGCTACGATAGAGCCCTGCAAAAAAGCTCTCAAGGACAG
>SKQJ01000085.1 GCA_007119075.1 Bacteroidales bacterium
CCCGGATCAGGTAAATTCATCTACATAAGGACCAAAAATAAATTCCTTCTCCAGATATTCGGTTACCTCCCGGAGACCGATATTCGGTTTTATCTTGCCCTGGTCGGCGATTGATATCTGTCCTGTCTCTTCTGAAATCACAACAATTACCGCATCGGTCTGCTCAGACATTCCCAGGGCGGCACGATGGCGCATGCCCAGTTCCGGGGGAAGGTCGGTGTTCTCCGAAACAGGGAGTATGCATCTGGCAGCATGTATCCTGTCTCCCCTGATTATTACAGCCCCGTCATGAAGCGGACTCTGCTTGCAGAATATGCTTTCAAGAAGCCGGCCTGAAGTCCGCGCCTCCAGGAGGTCGCCGGTCTGGGCATATGTTTCAAGCTCCGACTTTCGGGCAATGACAATAAGTGCGCCCAACTTAAGCTCCATGAGCTTCTTGAAGGACCTGGTCAGGGATTTTACCCTGACCTTCGGCCTGGCGCCGCTCACCGAGGTAAACAGCTTTTCAATCGAAAATGTCCGGTTGGAAACATACCTGGTCCCTATCAGTATCAAAAACCTCCTGATTTCCTGCTGAAACACGATAATAAGCGCGATTACCCCGACTCCTATGAACTGTCCGAGAATCGATCCCAGCAGCTGCATGTTAAGCGCCCTGACCAGCAGCCACAGAATATATACCGAAAATATCCCGACAAAGATATTTATGGCGATCGTGCCTTTGATAATACGGTAAATCTGGTAAAACAAAAGGGCAGTCAGAATTACATCAAAAACGTCAAGTATCCTTATGGAAATAAACAGGCCGGTCATAAACCAAAGAGAATATAATTTAACAATCAGAACAATACAAAGATCGTTTTTTTTAAGGTAAAAGCCCCATCAGACTTCGTCAGCCAAAATTATTCCTTCGGTTCTTCACCGCATAACATCAGGCGCTCACTGCATCCGGGGCTTTGCGTCACGATGATGCTGCACCGTCACTGACCGCCTGCTTTTTTTTTCAGCTGTTCAACCACAGTTATGGTTTCAACGGCCTCCCTTACATCATGCACCCTCAGGATGTCGGCACCTTTCAGAAGTGCTATTGCGTTCAAAGCAATGGTGCCGGTAAGCGCTTTCGCGGGATTGACCCGGAGCAGGCGGCAAACCATGGATTTTCGCGAGAATCCGGCCATGACCGGCATCCCGAGCATACCGAACTCTTCAAGCCGGCTGGCAAGGATGTAATTATGATCCAGCGTTTTTCCGAATCCGAATCCCGGATCAATTATTATATCGGCAACGCCCATGTTGCGCAGCTCCCTTGTCCTGGCGGCGAAATACCTGAGAATATCATTAACGGGATCATCATATTGCGGAGCGGTCTGCATGTTTTGGGGAGTGCCCTGCATGTGCATCGCAATATAGGGCACGTTCAGCCCGGCAATGGTTTCAGCCATTTTCCTGTCCATGCTGCCCGAAGAAACGTCATTTATTATTCCCGCACCATAATCCCTGACCATTTTCCGGGCAACGGCCGACCGGAATGTGTCGATTGAAACAATTAATTCCGGAAACTTTTCCCGGACAAGCTCCATGACCCATGAGAGCCGCCTGGTTTCCTCCTCTTCCGAAACCGGGACGGCACCCGGCCTTGTGGAAACACCGCCCACATCAATGATGCAGGCGCCCTCCTCCACCATCTGCCCCACCCGCTCAATAACAGATCCGGCATCCGGATAACGCCCACCGTCATAGAATGAATCGGGAGTTGCGTTGAGAATTCCCATTACCAGGGGCTTTGAAAGATCATAAAGGACTCCGTTGATACACAGGCTTTTCTTTTTGGTGAAGACCTCCATTTGCGTAAATCATTTATTGCATCGCTTTAACAAAAATACATGAATTATATGACTTTCATTTTTTTTTTACACTTTTGCATTCAGCCTGTCTTCCCCCGAAAGGGGAATTGAGCGATATGATTAAACCTAAATTTTATTTCTATGGCATTTCTCGTACTGGAAGGTCTTGACGGCTCCGGCAAATCAACCCAGAACAGGCTGCTGCGCGAATACCTTGAAAACCGCAACATAAAATACAAATATCTTCACTTTCCACGTACCGGTCACGGCATATTCGGAGAGCTTATAGCAAAGTTCCTGCGGGGAGAGCTGGGGGCTATAGATCAGGTGAATCCCTGGCTTGTTTCCCTTGTTTATGCATCCGACCGGAATGATGCAAAAACTGTGATGGAGCAATGGATTTCCGAGGGATCACTGATGCTGGTTGACCGCTATGTAATGTCCAATGTCGCATATCAGTGTGCAAAGCTCCAGACAGCCGAAGAAAAGGAAATGCTTAAAAACTGGATATTTCAGCTGGAATATGGCCATTTCGGCATACCGCGGCCCGATCTGAATATCTTTCTGGATGTTCCTTTTGAATTTACAAGGAAAAATCTCGGCAGGGAGCGCTCCGGCGACGAGCGTGACTACCTTTTGGGGCAGACTGATATTCATGAGGCAGACCTCGGCTTTCAGCAAAAGGTCAGACAGGTATACCTTGATCAGTCGGAAATGGATGAAAGCCTCAAGCTGATCTCCTGTCATGATGACAACAGGGGAATGCTGAAACCCGGTGAAATTTTTGACCGTATCATTCATTTGCTGGTGAATGAAAATTTCCTGTAACGGGCGGAAGCCATTGCGTCTGTCAACCGCAACCGGAATCCATCCGCCACAGGGCCCTGTGCCAGTCACCCGAAGAAACAGCCTACGCCATATAGTAAAACCGGATTTATCACGTTTACTCTTTTGTTAAACAACTTCTACAAATCAGAATGGGAGAAAAAAGGTCACCATACATATTCCTGCATTTTTCAAGGCTTATAGCAGGCATTGTTTTTGTATACAGCGGTTTTGTCAAAGGAATCGACCCTCTTGGGTCTACTTACAAGTTTGTCGATTACTTTGTGGCCTTCAATATTGAGTTCATGGAACCTCTGGCCCTGCCCCTGTCGGTTCTGCTGTCATCGGCCGAAATGCTCATCGGGGTTATGCTGCTGGCGGGAATCCACATGATAATAGCATCCTGGGCGGTATTGATCTTTATGGGGTTTTTCACCGTGCTGACATTTATTATCGCCCTTACCGATCCGGTGGCCGACTGTGGTTGTTTCGGTGATGCCATCATCCTTACCAATTGGGAAACATTTTATAAAAATGTTGTTCTTATGGTGTTTGTGGTTGCCCTGTTTGTGCGGCGAAAAAAATTCGGCCTGTTTTTCCATGGCAGGCTGTGGGAATGGGGTGCCGTGATATTCTTTTTTCTTGCAATCCTGGGAATATCGCTTTATTCTTACAGGAATCTGCCTGTCATTGACTACAGGCCCTTCAGCACGGGGACCGACATAGTGGAAAAGATGAGCATTCCTCCCGATGCTCCCGCCGATGAGTACGAGATCACCCTTTACTATGAGAAGGACGGCGAGGTCAGGGCATTTTCGGTTGATGAAATTCCCGATTCTTCATGGGAATGGGTAAGAACCGAAAGCACTCTGATAAGCAGGGGCTATGAACCACCGATTACCGGTTTCCACATCGAATCGGTCAGGGAAGGAATTGATTACACTTACGATATACTCGAAGACGACGGCTATGCTTTTTTGCTGATTTCCTATAACCTGGATAAGGCATCTGAAAAAAGCATAAACAGGATAAACAACATTGCCCGATGGTCGGCCGAACGGAATATACGTTTTGCAGGCCTCACAGCCAGCCCCGTAACGCAGATCGAAAATTTTACCGGAAGAACGGATGCCGGCTATGAATTCTATCATTCCGATGAAATAACCCTTAAAACCATAATAAGGAGCAATCCAGGACTGGTGCTATTGAAAGAAGGAACCATACTCGGCAAGTGGCATTACCGGAACATCCCTTACACCGATGAGCTCAAGGACAATCTTCTTTCATGGTCGCTGGAAAATCATCAGGGCTCACGAAACAACCTGGTATCGGCCGGGTTCATTCTTGCGCTGCTCCTGGCGCTTGCCCTTCTCAGGGCCATAAGGCCATATGCAGCAAGGACGGCGCGCGATCCCGGGGGCGCACCAGGACATTGACGCCATTTCTGATACCGCTTGTTCCGGTTGCGCCGCATTCCGCGAAGGAGATACCAAAAAAAAGTATTAAATTAGCGGTCCTTATCGCTATTATCTAAAACAGAAAAAAACAAGATCATGAGAAGAAAAATTGTTGCCGGAAACTGGAAGATGAACACTTTGCTACAGGACGGAAAAGATCTGGCGGAAGCCGTCAAAAAGAAAGCCGGACAGGGATTGCCCGAAAATGTCACCCTTATTCTTGCTCCTCCTTTCACCCACCTGGCCGGGATAAAACAAATACTTCCCGACAATATCGGACTCGCAGCCCAGAATTGCGCTTCGGAAAATTCGGGAGCATTTACAGGCGAAGTCTCGGCGGCCATGGTTGCTTCCACGGGCGCAGAGTACGTGATAATCGGTCACTCGGAAAGAAGACTTTACAATAAGGAGACCGATGCCGAACTCAACAAAAAGCTTAAGCTGGCACTATCTGCCGGGCTGTCGCCGATTTTCTGCTGCGGTGAAAACCTTCATGAAAGGGAAAAAGGCATTCATTCCGAAGTCGTAAGAAAACAGATAGAACTCGGGCTCGCCGATATTTCGGAAGAAGAATTCAAAAACATCATAATTGCCTATGAACCTGTCTGGGCCATAGGCACAGGCCAGACTGCAACCCCTGATCAGGCGCAGGATATGCACCGCTTTATCAGGATCCAGCTTGAAGGGATGTACGGCAGCAAAACCGCGGGCGACACCACCATTCTTTACGGGGGCAGCTGTAACCCTTCCAATGCCGGGGTATTGTTTGCCAACAGCGATGTCGACGGAGGATTAATTGGCGGAGCGTCTCTTAAAGCAGATGATTTTCTGGCGATTGCCAATTCTTTTTAAAACATTTTCGGATACTGAGCGTATAACTCCACGATAATCCGGAGTTCAACGGGATAAAGCGCCTCCGGAGCAAACGGGGGCGCTTTTTATTTCAGTGCATCGGGACGCCCGTCTTTTCTTATTGAAATACAGGTTGATGTCAAAAATAAATTCACAGTCATTAAGCCGGACAATAAATATATCGAAGTAAAATTCAAGTTTCTGCGCACAGGAAACGAAGTCCCTGAAATTCTGGCCGCAATGCTGGCTGAAATTGGATATGAGGGCTTTCAGGATGGCGACCGGTTTCTGCTTGCCTACATGCCGGCAGCTTCATTTTCGGAAAGCAGTCTCAGAAAACTGGATGGTTTTTTAAATACAGAGGGCGTAAAATATGAATACAGGATTCTGGAAGAAAGAAACTGGAACCGGGAATGGGAAAAAAATTTTCAACCCGTTGTTATAGGCAACAAATGCCTGGTCCGCGCCCCTTTCCACCGGACGCAGAGCAAATATCCGATGGAGATAGTCATTGAGCCTAAAATGGCTTTCGGCACCGGCCATCATCCTACAACCGAAATGATCGCCGGATATCTTCTTAACCGCAATCTTCAGGGAACCAGCATATTCGATATGGGTTGCGGATCGGGGATACTGGGCATCATAGCTGCAAAAGCCGGTGCTGAAATGGTAGAAATGGCCGATACCGATCCCAATGCGGTCGCCAGCGCCCTTGAAAATGTGTCAAAAAACAAGGCAGGCAATACCAGGGTATATCATGGCGGCATCGAAGTGCTCCGCGGCAAAAAGCCGGATATTATCACCGCAAACATTACCAGAGCGGTTCTGCTTGAACACATGAAGGATTATTCCAAGGCACTGGCCCGGGGCGGCAGCCTTGTAATCAGTGGAATAATTTCGTCTGACTGCAGCACCATGATCGCCTCCGGCGGATCGCACGGATTAAAATTAGTTAATAAGATATGCAGAGAGGACTGGCTTATGCTTGAATTCTGCAAGCCGCAATATTAAAAGCCTGCGTATGCAAAAAGTTTTACTCTTTTCACTGCTTGTTTTCAGTTTATGTTTCAGGGATGGTTTTTCACAGCCCTCCCGGCAGCTCAGCTCCGATCCCGATCTTTTTGCCGGCGAGCTTGAGCGGTTCATGGGACGCAATCTCACCGCGGAGCAGTCAGCCGAACTCGACCGGTTCATTGCCCTGTGGGATTCGGCGGCCTATGATCTCAGTCAATCGCAGGTTATTGTGAACACAGTCAACCTGCTTATCACCAGGAATGCGCGCCCGGTGCCACACATTTTAAACTACCTGGACCTGCTGACCTCCTTCAGCGAGCATGACCCTCATCACCTCCATTACCGTGTCTGGCAGGAGGCATTCATTGAAATCCTGGAAAAAAAAGGCCTTTCCATACAGCAGATCAACGAATTAATGATACAAACCGGTCGACTGGTTTCCGGGAATGTAATATATGGTTCCAATGCCGTCACGTGGGAAGTTTCGTCATCCGGTTACTCATTCGTTTTTGATGACTCTCTGAAGATCATGATTAAAGAAACCGACCTGATGGGATACAATCATATCGATACCCTAATCATTTACAGGACTTCCGGAATTTTCTGCCCGCTGTCGCTCAACTGGAAGGGAGACGGGGGAATGGTAACCTGGGAACGGGCGGGGCTGGATCCCCAGGAGACTTATGCGATGCTCGGGGATTATGCCATAGATTTGACCAGGTCGGAATACAATGCCGATTTTGCCCTGCTGACTCTAAACAGGTATCTGCAGCTGCCTGTCAGCGGTCGCCTCACGGACAGGGTTATGACCTCCCGCAACAGCAATATGGCAAGTTACCCGGCTTTCATATCATACAGGCAGGAGTTCAGCATAGATGATATTTACAGGAATATTGACTATATGGGAGGGCTCACTCTTCAGGGCGCCAAGCTTATCGGGTCCGGCGGAGAGGAAGGTAAGGCCAGGCTGCTCTTTTACCGTGAGGGAGCATCATTTCTCAGGGCCGAATCAAACCATTTTGTATTCAAGCCCCAGGGAGTAAGCTCCATGCATACAAGTATTGTATTTCACCTTGGAAATGACTCGGTATTCCATCCGGACATGCAATTGAATTATGTCGATAATTCCCGGGAACTCTCGCTCAACCAGAATAATACGGTGATATCCAGAAGCCCCTGGGATAATCAGTATCATCAGATTGACATGACCTTTGCCCAGCTTCTCTGGAAGGTTGACGAGCCGGAGATGAGGCTGACAATGCCCCGCGCCAGTTCCATAGGCAATGCAAGCTTCAAATCCTTCGGCTTTTTTAACCGGAGCCAGTACCGGGAACTTCAGGGCATGGATCTGAACCACCCGTTGTTATCCCTCAGAAACCTCGCTAACTCTATGGACTCCGGCGAATTCCCGGCCGCTGAATATGCACGGTACCGCAGGATGCCGCTGCCGGGAGCACGGCACCAGCTGCTGGATCTGACACTGGCGGGCTTTATCTTTTACGATACAGGCAATGACCTGATACGCCCGAGGCAAAAGCTTTATGATTATATCGAAGCAAATGCCGGACTTATTGATTATGATGTTATCGATTTCTCTTCCACAACCAAAGCGCCTCTTGAAAACGCCCTGCTTGATCTTGACACCCGCGACCTGCAGATCAACGGCATACCCCGGGTCCACATAAGCAATTCACAAAACGTAAGCATATTTCCTAAAGATCATACGGTCACCCTTAAACAAAACCGTAATTTCCTTTTCGAGGGAACCATTAATGCCGGACTCCTGAGCTTTTCCGGGACCAACTTTTCTTTTGATTACGATAAATTCTCCATCAACCTCCAGAATGTCGATGTAGTGGGAATGAGGGTCCGCCTTGATGAAAGGGATGATTATGGCCGCGCAAGGCAGACCGAAGTAAATAACCTGATAAAAAGCATTACCGGAGAATTGTTTATCGATGAGCCTCTCAATAAGTCAGGCAGGATAGAAAACCCGGAATTCCCGAAACTTGCAAGCAGGGAAAACTCTTATGTTTACTATGACCGTCCCGATATCCAAAATGGCGCCTACGGCCAGGATGAATTTTATTTTATCGTTTATCCCTTTGTGATGGACAGCCTTAATGCCTTTCATGAAACTGACCTTCGTTTTAAGGGAAAGCTTGTATCGGCCGGAATATTTCCCGAAATTGAAGAAATGCTGACCCTTCAGGAAGATTACTCCCTTGGAATAAAGCATACCTTGCCTGCCGGGGGACTGCCTGCCTACGGCGGAAAAGGGAGATACTTTCATGACCTGCAGCTGAGCAATAAAGGATTGAAGGGCAGCGGCAGACTGGATTTCCTGACCTCCTCGGTTCATTCAGGCGATTTCCTGTTCCTGCCTTCTGCGATGGAAACCATTGCAGATGATTTTGTTATGACAAGGCAGGTATCAGGGACCGAATTTCCTGCCGTAAGTTCCGGCAATAGCAACATACAATGGTTTCCCGAAAAGGAGCTGATGACGGTGGAACAAAAAGCAAGAGGGTTTGATATGTTCGAGGGAATGGCCGGACTTAAGGGATCCCTTGAAATCACCCCTGCCGGCCTTAGCGGCTCAGGTTCATTTGTCATTGACCGGGCAGAAATCACATCCGGCAGCTTTGCATTCGGGGCAGAATCGCTTAAGGCCCCGGAGAGCAAACTTGTATTCAGGGACCCAAATCTGCCCGTCCCGACACTGTCTGCCGGTTCGCTGAATGCTTTTGTTGACATGAATGCCCGCAGGGGAGAATTTGCCAGGACCGGGGAAAGCGGCAGGGTATCGCTGCAGCATACCGGTTATACGGCCGACCCCGAATCGTTTGTCTGGAATATGGATAACCGGGAATTTGAGCTGGTTTCGACGGCTACAGATCCGGTGACCGGACTGAAGGGCGCGACTTATATATCAGCCGTTCCGGGACAGGATTCCCTCAGGTTCCATTCGCCCCGGACTGTAATGGATTATGACAACCACTTGCTGAGAGCCGAAGAAGTAGATTACATTGAAGTTGCAGACGCACTTATTTTTCCCCCGGAAGGGAAAATAACCGTGGAACCCGGAGCCCGAATCCTGCCCCTGTCCAATGCAAGGGTAGTTATCGCCCCGGGCACCAACTCCCATGAAATTTATGATGCTGAGATTGAGATATCTTCAAGGAACGAATACAGGGGGTCGGGTATTTTCGACTATGCCTTTGAGCCCGATGAAATCCAGATGATCAGTTTCAGCAGGATATCTGTCGGCCCTGGAGGCGAAACTGTTGCGCGGGGATTACTGGAAGAGGAAAATGATTTCCTGCTGAGCCCGGAATTCGCCTTTGCCGGCGAAGTTGGAATGACGGCTTCCCGGCCCCACCTTGATTTCAGGGGAGCGACAAGGGTGATCCACGAATGTGAAGGACTGAATGATGAATGGCTGGCATTTGAAAATGAAATCGATCCGCTGAATGTGATGATACCCGTATCCGGTCAGCTGCTGTCGGGCGACCGCCGGAGGATATATTCGGGCATCTTTGTCGCGAACGATTCCATCCATGTTTATCCCGCCTTTCTTTCCGAGCGAAAAAACTATGCAGATCAGCTTATAACAAGTGCAGAAGGATATATGAAATTCGACAGACAGACCGGCGAATACAGGATCGCATCGGCCGAAAAGCTGGATGATCCCTCTCTGCCGGGCAATTATCTGACCCTGAACCCGGAGCAATGCATTTTAAAGGGGGAAGGCAGGCTGGAACTTGGCATCACACTGGGTCAGTTCGGACTGGAGGCAATGGGATCGGCCGTTAACCGCATAAATAGCAATGATACCCGTATCCAGGGAGTCTTAACCATGGAATTCCCGTTCTCGGACGATGCGCTTTCACTGATTGCCCATGACGCCGACAGCCTGGGAGGCCAGCCGGTCGATTCATCATCCTGGTATTTTTCCGTGGGACTCGATGAACTGCTGGGGCCGGAAAGAGCCCGGAGATTCAGGGCCTCCGCCCCGGGTGAAGGAAGGCAGAGCAGGCTGCCTGCCGAACTGCAGAAAACTTTTGTATTGTCCCATGTCGATCTTGAATGGAACAAGGAAAGCCGTTCCTATATTTCAAGGGGGAAAATAGGCATAGGCTCTGTAAACGGAACGGAAATAAACAAGATGTTCAACGGCTACCTTGAAATAACCAAACGCAGATCGGGCGATTATCTTGATTTCTACCTGGAACTGGACGGCAACCGCTGGTATTATTTCGGGTATACGCGGGGAGTCATGCAGGCATATTCCTCTAACAGGGCTTTTGTAAATATAATTGCCGATCTTTCCCTCAGACAGAGAAGAGGCAGGTCAGCCGGCACGGAACGATATATCTACATGCTGGCCACTGACACCAAAATAGAACAGTTCTTCCATACATACCGGCGCAATTCCGGCCGGGACCAGGCAGGCGAACCTGTAACGGAAGAAATCATCACCGATGAAGCAATCACGGATCAAGGGGTGGGCGAAGAAGGCGGCATGTGAATGTCGCGCTTTTTCTTAGGGAGCTCAATTATCTCCAGGCCGGAAATCGCCTCCCGGTCTATGACAAAACGTACGGCCGTCTGCACCCTGTGCATTCCGGACCTGCCGGCTGCACCGGGGTTGATATGGAGAAGGCCCAGTTTTTTGTCATTCATGACCTTGAGTATATGGGAATGACCTGATATGAAAAGAGCCGGCGGAGACGCCATAATAAGTCTTCTCACCACAGGATCATACTTCCCGGGATAGCCGCCAATGTGGGTAATCCAGACGTCTACATCTTCACAGAAAAACCGCTGGTGGGCAGGATACAGGTTCCTGATATCATTGTCGTCAATATTGCCATGCACGGCCCTCAGCGGCCGAAGCCGAGCGAGTTGTTCCGCTACTTCGATGCTGCCGATATCACCGGCATGCCAGATTTCGTCACAACAGCCCAGGAAATCATCCAGCCTTTCGTCATAAAACCCGTGGGTATCGGACAGACAGCCTATTTTTATACTCATCAATTTGTTTTAATTTTGACTGCAGTAAATATATGGAATTCTTATAAACCGCCTGATGCACCTTTTTTACCACCCTTCTGCCGGCAGTGGCCTCCTTACCCTTGACAGCAATGAATCGGCACACTGCACGAAAGTGCTCCGCCTTGCAACAGGTTCCGTTATTTACATTACCGATGGAAAAGGCATGCTGTGCAAGGCCAGGCTCGTTGAGCCGGACCCGAAAGCCTGCGTCGCCGAAATAACGGAAATATCACAACTTCCTGCCGAAAGGCCGGGGTCGCTTCACATCGCAATTGCGCCCACAAAACGGATCGAACGATTTGAATGGTTCCTGGAGAAAGCAACCGAAATAGGCATAGACAGGATTGTTCCGCTTTACTGCGGCAACTCCGAACGCAGGGTCATAAAAGCCGGCAGGCTGGAAAAAGTTCTGGTATCGGCTATGAAACAATCATTCAGGGCATGGCTGCCGGAACTGGCCCTGCCCGAAAAATTCGAGAACCTGGCGGGACAGCCTTTCGGCGGAAACAGGTTTATTGCAACCATGCAGGCTGCTCCGTCGGCGCACCTGGGAAAAGTCTGTGAAAAGGGAGCCGATACGATGATTTTTATCGGACCTGAAGGTGATTTCAGAAATGAAGAGATTGAGACGGCAAAAGAAGCGGGAATTATGCCGGTCAGCCTTGGAACAGCCCGGCTTCGCACGGAAACTGCCGGTCTGGTCGCCTGCCATACCGTGAACCTGGTGAACTGCCTGTAGATGATACCCGGGAGCATCCCGCGAAGGGCCGGTCGCTGAAAAAACGCGGCCATTGCTTTGTGGAAACCCTTGCCGGGGCCGGTCGCTGACAAAACGCGGTCGTCGCTATACTGCCGGGGCCGGTCGCTGAAAAAAAAACCGGCTATTGCTTTGCAATGAAATCCATGACGGGACCAGTCGGTTATACAGCGCCGGCACTGCTCTTGAACACAAAGCCTGACACGCCGCAAACGTCGCCCGGCGAAATCAAATTCGCTGAATCTCCAAAGAGCTTCGGAATCTATGGCGGGACTTGCAGCCTGACACTCCATAAACATAGCCCGGCAAAATCAAATTCGCTGAATCTCCAAAGAGCTTCGGAATCTATGGCGGGACTTGCAGCCTGACACTCCATAAACATAGCCCGGCAAAATCAAATTCGCTGAATCTCCTGCAGAGGTTCGGCGATCGCGTGACTTCAGTGCCCCCTTAGCTGCCTTCCGGCAAATTCCACGAGCTTTTGCACTACCGAGG
>SKQJ01000133.1 GCA_007119075.1 Bacteroidales bacterium
GGCCCGGAACAAAAGACCGGTGCCCGGATCAAAGAACGTTAGCCGCCCAAACAGGCACCGGCCAAAAGAACGTTTAGCCGGAAACGGGGCCGGATCAAAGCGATACGCCGGGAACCCCCCCTTCCCGCGTAAATATATGAATTTTCTGCCTGTCCTGCAACATGGATAAAGATGGTTAAAACCGGCAATTTTTCCGAACTATTTTTCAATTGAATCGTAGAAAACTATATTATAAAGGCACTCTTTCCCGGGGTGTAAACGAAAAAGCGATTTCCCGCCTGAAGCATGAGCCAGCAAATACTACAAGCTTTGATGCAGCTGTTTGCAATTATTGCAAGACCTGACAGCAACCGGGCGGACCGGCGCCAGGTGGTCGAATCATTTCTTAAAAGGCAGCTGAATCTGGAAATTGCAAAGGACTACCTGGAAATCTTCGACAGTCACTATCATAAGCATCAGCAAAAACAAAAGGACGGCGGAAAAAGCAAAAAACGGACTTCCTCGAGCTCGGTCCGGATACTCGTCATCTGCACACGGATAAATGAGGAACTTACCAGGAGGCAAAAAATCATCGTATTGATAAACCTTCTGGAATTTGTCAAGAGCGACGGCAATGTTATCGCTTCCCAGGAATATGAATTCCTGTCGACCGTGGCCGGCACCTTCAATATTTCCGGGAAAGAATATGAGAACATGCGGGACTTTGTCCTGTATCCCTTTGAAAGCATACCGGATTCGGAAGATATCCTTATAATAGACAACAACCCCGGTTTTTCCGGTTACAGCACCAGGCACCTTTACAGGGAGTTTCTGGAGGGACAGGTACGGATTCTCCGGGTGGCAGATGTCAGCATGCATCTTGTCAGATACATCGGCACGGAAGAAGCGTACCTGAACTCACAGCTGATCCGCCAGGACAAGGTCTATGTTTTTGACAGCGGCACATCCTTAAGGAACCCACGGATAAAGCCGGTTTATTTCAGTGATGTTGTAAGCTCCTTCTGTCCCCACCTGACGGAGAACGGGATCACCTTCAGCGCGAAGGACGTCAATTACCGTTTCCGGGAAGGAAACACCGGTCTGCAACGGCTTTCCTTTACTGAAAAATCGGGGCGGCTTGTTGGAATAATGGGATCGAGCGGATCGGGGAAAACCACGCTGATCAATGTATTGAACGGCACTCTGGCGCCATCGGGCGGCGAGGTGCTGGTAAACGGGATCGATATTCACAGGGAAAAGGACAGGATACGCGGACTGATTGGCTATGTATCTCAGGACGACCTTCTCATTGAAGACCTTACCGTTTATCAGAATCTCTACTACAATACGAGGCTTTGCCGCAGTCATTTTACGGAAGAGGAAACGGCCGAGGCCGTTAAAAATCTGCTCACTCAACTAGGGCTTTACGACATAAGGGATATACAGGTTGGCAATCCGCTCAACAAAAAAATAAGCGGCGGGCAGCGCAAACGGCTGAATATTGCCCTTGAGCTGATAAGGGAGCCGTCCGTACTTTTTCTTGACGAGCCTACCTCTGGACTTTCGTCAAAGGACTCGGAAAATATTATGGACTTGCTCAAAGAGCTTTCGCTGAAGGGAAAACTGGTTTTCACCGTCATTCATCAGCCCTCGTCAGGAATATTCAAGATGTTTGACCAGCTCATGATACTTGATACCGGCGGATTTCTGATTTATCACGGCGATCCGATAGAGGCGATAATATATTTCAAATCACACGTCCAGCATGCAAACTGGAGCGAAAGCGAATGCGGGTCATGCGGCAATGTAAACCCCGAACAGCTGTTTACCATCATAGAAACCAGCGTGCTGGATGAATATGGCAAGCAGACCCGTTCCAGGAAAATATCTCCCTGGGAATGGGCTTACCATCATCTGCAGTCACGTTCTTCCAAAGAAAAAGCAGCCCTTCCGGGGAAACTCCCTGATATTTCCTTTACCCTGCCCGGCAGATTACGGCAATTCATGATTTTCACCAAACGGGATATCCTGGCGAAACTGGCAAATCACCAGTATCTGCTGATCAATTTCCTGGAAGCCCCGGTACTTGCCTTCCTTCTCTCATATATTATAAAATACCACAATGTAAATGTAAGCGATCCCGGGTATACCTTCAGCGGAAACCCCAACGTCCCGGTTTTTTTGTTCATTTCGGTGATTGTGGCAATTTTCATCGGACTGACGGTCAGCGCCGAGGAAATCATCCGCGACAGAAAAATACTGAAAAGGGAGGCGTTCCTTAATTTAAGCTGGTCGGGGTATCTTGCTTCGAAAATAACGGTGCTGTTTATTATCTCAGCCATACAGGCTGCCAGTTTTGTCCTGGTGGGAAATTATATTACGGAGATCAGGGGAATGTATTTCGAGTACTGGGTTATTCTTTTCAGCTCATGGTGTTTTGCCAACATAATGGGCCTGATCATTTCAGACAGCTTCAGGACTGTAATAACCATTTACATCCTCATACCCTTCCTGGTGATCCCTCAGCTTGTGCTAAGCGGTGTAATAGTAAAGTTTGATGAGCTTAATCCCTCGGCAACTTCCCCCGGAAGGGTCCCCTTTTACGGGGAAATAATAGCAGCAAGATGGGCATACGAGGCCCTTGCAGTCAATCAGTTCAAAAACAACCCGTTTGAACGGGAATTTCATCACCTGAACAAGGCAATGAGCAGGGCTGAATATGTCAACAATTTCTGGATACGTGATCTGCGCAACAAACTGGAATACAACAGGAAATATCAGGATGACCCGGACAGGGGCAAGCAGGTCCGGGCAAATTTCAGATTGCTTGCAAACGAACTCAAAAAGGAAAGCCGTATCAACCCGCAAATAAATCCGGGCTTTGATCCCGGGAATCCTCCTGTGCCGTATTTTATAGATGAGGCAGATGAATATCTCAATAAACTCAACCGGTATTATATTTTGCTGTATAACAGGGCAAGCCGGGAAAAAGACAGCATTATTTCGGTTTACCAAAAGACTCCGGAAGGCAGGGATCTGTTCATGACGAGAAGGAACCACCATCACAACGAGGCCCTGAGCGATTTGGTGAGGAATTCAAGGGAGCTGAGCCGGATCGCAGAATACAGGGGACGGCTGTATCAGAAGTTCGACCCGGTTTATAACGATCCCGACGGACGGTTCATCAAGGCTCATTTCTATGCACCGGAAAAAAGGGCGTTCGGCAGGTTATGGGATACTTTTTGGGTAAATACCTTTATGATATGGGTAATGACCCTTGCCCTGATTGCAGTATTGTATTTCCGGCTGTTGAAAAAAGGACTGGAGAAACTGGAAAGCCTGGTTTACAGGTCCGGAATCTATGGCCGGAGAAATGAGGGATAAGATCCGGAA